>JBBRVM010000641.1:0-2162 GCA_038246865.1 Burkholderiales bacterium | reverse complement strand
CTATGACTTCCTCGCCGATTGCGAAAGCTGTCGAAGCCCCCGTGCCGCTCGTTATAGACCGCGGTGTCATCTTCACGGATCAACTCGTCCATCACTTTGGCATCGTGGACACTGCCGGCGTGACGGCCGGAAGGCGGCCACGGTCGGGTGCTATTGCTCGGCCACAATTGGCCGCGCAACCGAGCCGCGCGAAGAGCGCGTCTCCGCCTATTCAGGTGACGCCCCCTTCGCCAAGTGCAGAAAGCCGGAATGGCGACGAACACGGCACGTGCTGATGCGGCCGTCAGCACGTCCAAAGGTGAGCCAAGAAGCGCATGCCACAGAACAATAGTGATCATCATCGTGATCGACCACTGATCGCGATCTCATCCGAGTGCGCGCCCGTTCTGACAACGCGCGAGTGCGCAGAACGTTTGCGTCTCAGCCCTAGAACGCTCGAACGCATGCGCGTTGAAGGGCGCGGGCCTCGCTACATCAAGGCCGGACCGGGCTCTCAGATCCGCGTTCTTTACTGTGAGGCTGATTTGGCGGCGTGGCTGCAAGCACACCGATTCACGTCGACCTCTGAGTATTGATCGCGTATTGTATACGCGATTGCGCACGTATTCTATGCATACGCAAGTGCGTATAAGTACATAGTATGCGCTAGCGCGTATGTTGACGATTCATACGCATTCACGTATGTTGCGCAGATGGATATACCCACCATTATCGCCCGGGACGCCCGGCAGGCTGGCGCCGCACTTCGTCGCTTGCGGCGCAAATCTGGTCTGACCCAGGCTGAGCTGGGCGCGCGCATGAACGTCCGCCAGGCGACGATCTCCAAGCTCGAAGCCGGTGAGCCCGCAACCCAGATACGCATTCTCATGGATGCCCTGGCAGCCCTCGATTTGGAACTCGTCATCCGGCCCCGCAGCAGCGTGCCAGACGACGATCTGGAAGCCATGTTCTGATGGCACGTAAGAAGTCCGCTGCTCAGCTCAACGTCTATCTCAACAGCAGGCTCGTCGGATACTTCCGGCGGGAAAACACCGGGGCCGTCGACTTCCAGTATGACCAAGGCTGGCTCGATTGGGACAAGGCCATTCCCGTCTCGCTGTCGCTTCCCCTGCGAGAAGATCGCTTCATCGGCGATCCAGTCTTGGCCGTCTTCGACAACCTGCTGCCCGACAATGCTGGTATCCGCCGTCTCATCGCCGCAAAATCCGGCGCGGACAGCGACGACGCCTATAGCCTGTTGGCCTGCATCGGGCGGGATTGTGTTGGCGCGCTTCAGTTTTTGCCACCCGATTTCGAACCGGGAAAGGCGGGCGCTATCGACGCACGCAAGATTTCGGACGATGAAATTGCAAGGATCATCACCGGCCTCGGTCGCAATCCGCTCGGCATCGGCGAGGACGAGGCCTTTCGCATTTCAATCGCTGGCGCGCAGGAGAAGACCGCGCTCTTGTTTTGGAAGAAGAGTTGGTACATCCCGCACGGGTCGACAGCGACAACCCACATCCTGAAGCCGCAGATTGGAAAACTGCCCGGCGGCATCGACCTCTCACAAAGCGTCGAGAACGAACACTTCTGCATGACGCTGCTGGCTGAGCTGGGCCTGCCAACGGCCAAAACGAAAATCGCGGATTTCGACGGCAAGCGCGTGTTGGTCGTCGAGCGTTTTGATCGCCAATGGACGCGCGATAAACGTCTGCTCCGCATCCCGCAAGAAGATCTGTGTCAGGCGCTGTCCGTGCCTCCGACGCGGAAATATCAGTCGGACGGCGGCCCGGGCATCCGTGAGATCGCGGCCGTCCTGAAGTCCAGCGACATGCCAGAGCAAGACCGCCGGGCCTACTTCAAAGCGCTCCTCGTGTTCTGGCTCATCGCCGCAACCGACGGCCATGCCAAGAACTTCAGCCTGCGCCTGTCGCAAGCGGGGCGGTTCCGCATGACACCGCTCTACGATGTCCTCTCGACGCAACCAGCCAACGACGCCCATCAAATCCACAACAACAAGTTCAAGATGGCCATGTCGGTGGGCGATAGCCGGCACACCGTGGTCGACCGTATTCAGCCCCGCCATTTCGCGCAGACGGCGCGCGCGTGTGGCATGGCAGCAAGCGTCATGCCAGAGCTGTTCATGGAGTTGCTCGACGCGCTCCCTGCAGCGCTAACTG
>JBBRVM010000640.1:0-2165 GCA_038246865.1 Burkholderiales bacterium | reverse complement strand
CAACTGGGATGCCAAGTCGTTGAGTGACGCCGTTGCGTCCGGCACGCCGGCGCTGCTGCAGGAATAGGTTTTCTAACTTACTGCGCCTTATTGGCGCCAAACAATTTCGAGCTTCAGCCATGCCGATGCGACCAAACATACGACCGCTGCATATTTTTTTCTTCGGGATGGTGTTTGGCGCCACGGCGCTGTATTTCCTGACCGACGTAAGCTGGCCCAGATACCCAGCTCCGCTTCCCGCGCCGCCGGCTGCGGTCATCTTGCCTACACCTGTCTTGCCTACACCTGTCTCTCCTGCACCTGTATTGCAGACACCCGTAATGCCTCCACCGGCTTTTCCGTCAGCGCCTGAGCCTGAGCCTGAGCCGTCACCAGACGCAGCGCAAGCGCCGAATCCTGAAATCACCGGGATTCCCGCCGATATCATCTCGCCTGAACAGCTGCCGCCGCAGGCGCCACTGCCGCTGCCGGCCTTGCTCGTTCCCGTGCGTGGGATCAGTGCGGCGCAGCTCAGCGACACGTTTTCGCAGGCGCGCGCAGCCGGTCGCGTGCATGAGGCGATCGACATCATGAGCCCGACCGGCACGCCGGTGCTGGCGGCGGGCGATGGCCGCATCGTCAAACTCTTCAACAGCAAGCCCGGCGGGCTCACGATCTATCAATTCGACCCCACCGAAACCTACGCGTACTACTACGCGCACCTCGACGCTTACGCCGCGGGCATTGTGGAGGGCAAGCAAGCTGTGCGCGGCGAGCTGCTGGGCTATGTCGGCAGCACGGGTAACGCCAGCGCAACCGCGCCGCATCTGCACTTTGCCGTGTTTGAGCTGGGTCCGGAAAAAAACTGGTGGCAGGGCGAGGCGATCAATCCCTATCCTTTGCTGGGTGGTCGTTGAAGCGATCAGCGCAGCCATCCGCAAAAACTCACCGCGACTTTGTTGGACTAACCGGCCGATTTATCCGGGTGGTTGCATGCCCAACTTGGCTTCGACGATAACGGTCCGAGTTGGAAAAGCGAATTCAATTCCCTCGCTGGCAAAGGCTTCGAGAAGTTTAAAGTTAATGTCCTGCTGGGTGTCCATGTACGTGTTGAAATCCGAAACCTGCATGATATATACAACTTCGAAATCCAAGGACGAATCGCCATATTTGAGAAAGTGTGCTCTGTCGTACAAGGCATTGTCCATCCCTTCGATGATGCCTTTGACCAGCTGGGGAATGGCGCGCAGTTTCTCGACTGGGGTAGCGTAAATAACACCGAAGCCAAACACAATCCGTCTGGTCTGCATGCGTTTGAAGTTTCGAACCTCCGATTCAATTAGCTTCTTGTTGGAAAAGACCAGCTGCTCGCCCGAGAGGCTCCTGATTCGACTCGTCTTGAGACCAATATGTTCAACGGTCCCTGTTTTGTCGTCGACCACAATAAAGTCGCCGACCTCGAATGGCTTGTCAAGCACGATGGATAGGGATGCAAAGATATCCCCCAGGATGTTCTGCACCGCCAGAGCTAACGCAATTCCCCCGATACCCAGTCCCGTAACCAGCGCGGTGATATCGACGCCTAAATTATCGAGCAAAAGCAGCAGTAGAATGCACCAAAGCACAAACCGAGCGGTAATGCTAATGGCGCTATAGGCCGACAAATTGATTTCAGCGGCATTGCCGTGCGAACTGCGTTTAGTGAGGTACCTCTTTAGAAAAAAGTTGACAATTTCATTGCCCCAAAGCGAAGCCTGGAAGAACGCGGCGACAGTTAGAAACTTCTGGAAAAGTTCACGAGCTGGAGTAGACTCGGCCAAGAACAGGGAGCTGACATAGAGAAAGAAAATGTAGATAAAAAGTCCATGTGTTTTCTCCATCATCCTCGGAATCATGTCGTCCCAGGTTGCCTCGGTTCGCTGGGTAATCGTGAAGAACTTGCGCGTGGCTTTTTTTAGAAAATAGCGCGCAAAAACCCACGCTACGCCCGCGATGAGCAGCAGGACTATCCACTGGAAGAGCGGGATGCCCAAGTACGAATACTCTCCGAGTGAAGCGAAATAGCTCTTCAATTGGTTCATTATTTTGTTCCGGCAAGTGCACGCACAATTTCAATCATTTAAAAATCGCCAACGGCTTTCATTTCAGTTTGAGGGATTGCACGATCGGCAGTCGGCGGCATGGCT
>JBBRVM010000639.1:0-2166 GCA_038246865.1 Burkholderiales bacterium | reverse complement strand
GTTCCACCTCGCGCCATGCCATTCGTACGATGGCGGAACCCCTTCGGGTATCCGCCCTACATTCACTTTCCAATGAGGACTTCACCATGACCGCTCGCAACATAAAAACGCTCTTTGACCTCACGGACAAACGCGCCCTCATCACCGGCGGCTCGCGCGGTTTGGGGCTGCAAATTGCGCACTCGCTCGGCGAAGCCGGGGCAACCATCGTCATTTCCGCTCGCAAGCAGGACGAGCTGGACGGGGCAGTCGCCGAGCTCAAAGCGGCGGGTATCAATGCCACCGCCATCGCTGCGGATTGCGGCACGGCGGACGGGGCAACCGCGCTTGCTGCGGCCGCGTTGAAGCAATTGGGTGCGGTTGATATTCTGGTCAACAACGCTGGTGCCAGCTGGGGTGCGCCGATGGAGGACTATCCGGTTGAGGCGTGGGACAAGGTGATGAACCTGAACATTCGCGGCATCTTCGTGCTGACGCAAGCCATCGGCAAAGCCAGCATGATCCCGCGCAAAACCGGCAGCGTGATCAGCATCGCATCTATCGCGGGCCTGGGCGGCAATCCGCCGTTCATGAAGTCCATCGCTTACAACACGTCGAAGGGCGCGGTCATCAATTTCACCAAAACGCTCGCAGCCGAATGGGGGCACTACGGCATTCGCGTGAACGCAATTGCGCCGGGATTTTTCCCCAGCAAAATGACGAAGGGGCTCATGGCTTCAGCGGGTGGCCCGGACGAAATGGCCAAGCACGCACCGCTCTTGCGCATCGGCGACGACGAAGATTTGAAGGGCGTGGCATTGTTGTTCGCATCCGACGCAGGCAAGCACATCACCGGGCAAACGCTCGCGGTCGATGGTGGTGTTTCCGCAGTCACAGGAGGTTAAGAATTCATGACAACTAATCAACGCATCGTCCTCGCATCCCGTCCTGTCGGCACGCCGAGTGCTGACAACTTCCGGTTAGAGGCCGCGCCGCTTGCGCCGCTCGAAGACGGCCAGCTTCGCGTGAAGCATCATTACCTCTCGCTCGATCCGTATATGCGTGGTCGCATGAGTGAAGCGAAGAGTTACGCGCAGCCGCAAGCGTTGAACGAAACGATGCTCGGTGGCACGGCGGGCGAGGTCGTTGAATCAAAGAATCCGAAGTACGCGGTCGGCGACAAGGTCACTGGTTTCGGTGGCTGGCAGTTGTACTCAACGGCGACAGGCAAAAGCGACGTGAACAAGGTTGACACCACGCATATTCCGCTCTCGGCTTACTTGGGCAGCGTCGGTATGCCCGGCATGACAGCGTGGTACGGACTCATGAAAATTTGTGAGCCGAAGACGGGTGAAACGGTGTGTGTCGACGCCGCGTCCGGTGCCGTGGGCTCAGTCGTGGGGCAGCTCGCGAAACTGAAAGGCATGCATGTGGTCGGCATCGCCGGTGGGCCGGATAAATGCGCTTATGTTCGTGATGAGCTGGGCTTTGATGAATGCATTGATTACAAGGCGTTCCCTGAGCCAGCCGATTTCTACAAAGCGCTGAAAGCCGCGACGCCGCGCGGTATCGATTGTCATTTCGAAAACGTGGGCGGCACCATCATGGATGCGGTGATGCTTCGCATGAACGCGTTTGGACGCATCGCATTGTGCGGCATGATTTCGGGTTACAACGGGGTGCCGATTCCGATGGCGGCGCCGCAATTGATTCTTCAGTCGCGCCTGAAAATTCAGGGCTTTATCGTCTCCGAGCACATGAATTTGTGGCCGGAAGGATTGGGCGAAGTCGGCGGACTCGTTGCCGCAGGCAAGATGAAATTTCGTGAGTCCATTGCTGACGGTTTGGCCAGCGCGCCACAGGCATTTTTCGACCTGCTCAAAGGCAAAAACTTTGGCAAGCAATTGGTGAAACTGGCATGAGTGGAACAGTAAAAACGTTGGTCATCACAGGCGCTGGATCCGGTTTCGGTCTTGAATTCGCGCGACTCGGCGCATCGCGCGGCTACAACCTCGTAATGGCCGATGTGGAGCAGGCCGCGCTAGATGCAGCAGCGAACGAAATGGTCGCCGCTGGCGTGCAGGTTTTGGCGCAGCGTGTGGACGTGTCGAAGCACGAGCAGATCGACGCGCTCGCCGCCGCGACGAAGGCTCGTTTCGGCGCGCCAAACTGGGTTTTCAACAACGC
>JBBRVM010000638.1:0-2186 GCA_038246865.1 Burkholderiales bacterium | reverse complement strand
TGATTTGAACGTCCCTATCGGCTGCGGTGGCGTGCCCGTATATCCGGGCGACATCGTGGTGGGCGACGAAGAGGGCGTGGTGATCATTCCCGCGCATCTTGCCGACGAAATTGCGGCGGACGCAGCCGAGCAAGAAGTCATGGAAGCCTTCATTCTGGAGCGCGTGCAAGGGGGCGCAAAACTCGCAGGCACCTATCCGCCGAATGCTGAGACCAAAGCTGCATTCGAAGTGTGGCGAAAAGAAAAAGCACTCTGATCCATGTCACCGCACAACAAGCACACCACGGCGAATGGGGCGCGGGCGAGCTACACACCATCGATACGGCTTTTCCGTGAAACCAAGCCTGCGCAGGGGCTAAGGCGAATAAATAGTAATAGTCGACATACCGCATAAACAGACCTGTAGCCCTTATGAAATAAGCGATTCAGCCAGAAGCTGATAATTAAATTCAGAAAGAAAGTCATGATTTCCAAAAAACTCCTCGCTGCCAGCCTCGGGCTAGCTTTCACCGCGTTGATCCCGCTTCAGGCGGGCGCTCAAGCGTTTCCGACTAAACCCATCACCATCATCGTCCCCGCGTCCCCCGGCGGCGCCATCGATCTCGCCGCCCGCCTGATCGGTCAGAAGCTCACCGAGGCTTGGGGGCAGCCGGTGACGGTGGACAACAAAGCGGGCGCGACCGGAATCATCGGCACCGACTTCGTCGCCAAAGCCGCGCCGGACGGTCACACGCTTGCACTGGTCGCCAGCAGCCACGCGATCAACCCGAGCATGGTCAAGAAATTGCCATTCGACACGGTCAAAAGTTTCGAACCCGTGATGCTCACGCACGTCGTGCCGCTGGTGCTCGTCGTCGCGCCGTCGTTGCCAGTAAAAACGGTGAAGGAGCTCATCGCCTACGGCAAGGCCAACCCCGGAAAACTTACGTTCGCATCCTCCGGTTCCGGCGGTGCACCGCACTTTTCCGGCGAGCTATTCAAGACGATGGCGGGCATCGACATGACGCACATTCCGTACAAAGGCAGCACACTCGCGCACCCTGATTTGCTCTCGGGCCGCACCTCGCTCATGTTCGATACCGTCGCCGCAATCAAGTCGCAAATCTCCGCGAATAACGTTCGCGCCCTCGTCGTCACCACGGCAAAACGCGTTGACGTGTTGCCCAGTCTGCCGACGATGGCCGAAGCGGGTTTGCCGGGCTACGAAACCAGCACCTGGGGCGGCATCCTCGCGCCGGCAGGCACGCCGAAAGCCACAGTCGCCAAGTTAAACGCCGAGATGAACAAGATTCTCGCCATGCCCGATGTGCGCGAGAAGATGCAAGGCGCCGGGCTGGAAATCGGCGGCGGTACGCCGCAACAATTCGCCGATTTCATCGGTGTAGAAATCATTAAATGGGGCAAGGTCGCGAAGGATGCTGGCATTCAGCCGGAGTGATTTTTTGCAAACGTTTTCTCTTTGATGCGGTCATTCTCGTCGCAGCCGCAACGATCAAAACGTAGGGCGGGCACTGCCCGCCTCGTAATCTTCCGCGAAGCGCACGAGTACATGCGGCTGGCGCCGTGGTTCACTGGTGCGCACCCTACGACTTGCTCCTGACTATCATTGCGCATCAATTCCAACTGATCGCAATCATGAATTTCGAGAATCAATGCGTCGTTATCACCGGAGCCTCCGGCAACCTCGGGGCAGCCGTCGCTCGCGCGTTTCTGAAGCGCGGCGCGAACGTTGTGCTGGTCGACCGCTCGCGTGAGCATTTCGAACACGCGGGCTTCACCGACGACGCGCGGCACCTGATCTACGTCACCGATCTGCTCGATCAAGCGCAGGTGAATTCGATGGTGCAGGCGGCGGTCGCAAAGTTCGGCGGCATTCATGTGCTGTGCAATATCGCGGGTGGTTTTCGCATGGGCGAGGCGGTGCATGAAACCTCCGACGCCAACTGGAACTTCCTGTTTGACATCAACGCGCGCACGCTGTTGCATGCTGCGCGTGCCGTGGTGCCGCAGATGCTCAAACAAAAGAGCGGAAAAATCATCAACGTCGGCGCTTTTGCAGGGTTAGGCGCACAAAAAGGCAGCGCACAAATGGGTGCCTACGCCGCGTCCAAAGCCAGCGTCATGCGCCTCACGGAATCGATGGCCGCCGAGCTGCGGGAGCTTGGCATCAACGTCAACGCGGTGCT
>JBBRVM010000637.1:0-2197 GCA_038246865.1 Burkholderiales bacterium | reverse complement strand
CCCCGCCGGTACGCCGATCAACCGACACGTATTCCGCGTAGAGGGAGGATTCACATGGGATGATCCATGGGGGCTTACCGACCGCACGCTCTCGGCGCGCTATGTGGCCGAGTTCCGCAATACGGGACAGTTCAACCTGACCGCGCGCTCGCGCTACACGCAGCTGTTCGCGCCCTTCCGACCAGTGCGCGGGAGTGGTCTGGCCTTTGCAGCTGGTGAGTCGTTTGAGCAGCCTGAGGCCGAAGCCAGCATCACGACGGATCCGCGCAAAGTGGTATCCGGGACATTTCGCGTGCGTGGGGGCAGGTTCTTCAATGGAACGCTGCGCCAGACTTCCGGATCACTCAACTATCGCTGGCGACAGTACGCTACCGGCGCGCTTACGTGGAACGCGAGCCAGATCGATTTGGCTTCGGGCTTTGACGACGCCACGCTGTGGCTGGTGGGCTCACGTATCGATGTGACTTTTACCACGGCGCTCTTCTGGACAACGTTTACGCAGTACAACAGTCAGTTTGACAATCTCAATATCAACAGCCGTTTGCAATGGCGCTTTCTTCCGGCCTCTGACCTGTTTGTGGTGTATACCGACAACTATGCACCCGATGGCCTGCGTCCAAAGAATCGCGCGCTGCTGGCCAAAGTCAGCTGGTGGTTGAACTTGTAGCCTGGATCGTGCCTTTTGTCACAGGGGTCCGTTTTCGCGCGCAAAGTGTGGTGTATATGGTCTGCGATGTGTAACTGCACTCTCCCTCTCCCGACTCATGCGAACTGCCCAGGCCGCACCGAACGACTCCAGCGCGTCCGCAGCGCTCGCCGAGCTGCGGACTGAAAATGGTGCGTTGGTTGTGGTGTTGGGCGGCGAGTGGAGACTGGCCCGGAATCCGCCCCGATTCGACACGCTAGCCAAGCCTGACACATTGAGCACAGTCAGTGTACACTCGGTGCGCTTTGATACCACGACGCTGGGGGACTGGGATAGCAGTCTGTTGGTGTTCCTCGAGCAGTGTCGGCGATATGGCGAAGCCGAACAGCTGAAGCTCGACATGTGCTCGTTGTCCGAGCCGATCAACCGCTTGTTGATGCTTTCGCAAGCGGTGCCTGAGCGTACGATGCCTGTTGAACCGCCCAAGGCTTCGCGTCTCACGCGACTGGGCTTGTCGGGATTGCAATCGTGGGCGACGCTGCAATCAGCCCTTTTCTTTTTGGGCGACGTCGCCTTGGCGATCGTCAGACTGGTACGCGGCAACGCGCACATGCGATGGCGCGAGTTCTGGGTTGTTGTGCAATCCAACAGTTCGGGTGCGCTGCCGATTGTCACGCTGATCGCCTTGCTCGTTGGCGTGATCATTGCCTTCCTGGGCGTGGTCGTGCTCGAACGTTTCGGTGCGGGGTACTATGCGTCCTACCTTGTGGGCTTCGGTATGCTGCGGGAAATGGGGGCACTCATGACGGGCATCATCATGGCGGGCCGCACAGGTGCAGGGTTCGCCGCCGAGCTGGGCAGTATGAAGATCTCTGAAGAGATCGATGCCTTGGTGACCCTCGGTGTATCACCGGTGGAGCATCTTGTGATGCCGCGCCTCCTTGGCATTTTTTTCATGATGCCATTGCTCACGCTGTACGCAGATTTTGTTGGCATAGCGGGCGGTATGGCTGTCACCGTGTCATTGCTCGACGTGTCGGCGACCCAGTTTGTTGGAGGCATGCTGGGCGCCGTCACGATGGTCGATGCACTGCTCGGCATCTTCAAAGGCTTGGTGTACGGGGCGCTGATTGGATTTGCCGGCTGCTGGAAGGGCTTGCAAACCGGCGGCAATGCCAGCGCCGTGGGTCGTGCTGCGACCTCGGCAGTCGTTGTCGGTATCACGCTGATCATCGTGGCCAACGCCGCGATCGATTGGTTGGCGGCCCTGTTGAAAATATGAGCCCTCATAGCGAGTCGGCGATCGACGTGCGCAATCTCACCATGAAATACGGTGATCTTGTAATCATGCACGATCTGAACTTCTCGGTTGAGCGCGGCGAGATCTTTGTGATCATGGGGGGTAGCGGTAGTGGCAAAAGTACACTGCTCAAGCATCTCATTGGACTGAAGAAGCCGGCCGAGGGATCGATTCTCTTTTCTGGCGAACTATTGGACCTCGACGACGAGGCCAATCGGCACAGCATTTTGCGCCGCATGGGCGTGTTGTTT
>JBBRVM010000636.1:0-2214 GCA_038246865.1 Burkholderiales bacterium | reverse complement strand
GTGTACGTAGCTCCGGAAACGCGATCAACCGGGCTGGTGACATCAGCGCGCACGCGCCAATAGTGGGTGATCGCTTCGTGGAAGGTGATCTTCACTCGCGGATCGGCCAGCTCGAACACCTGCGGTTCCGAAAAATCGGGGTGCTTCGACAGCTCCACCCGATAGCTGGTGGCACCAGCAATCGCCGCGAAGCGAAACACCGTCTCATTGCACTAGCCTTGAATCCAGCGCTGTTTTTTGTCGTGAGGCTGGAAAAGACCTGAAAACCCCGTGTATTTTGGCGGTTACCACACCAAACCCAAACATACGGAAAAGCTTTTCAGGTGAAACCAAACGTACGACGAGAATTCGAAAAAAGGAAGCGGCGGCTAACGAAGCGGCTTGAGCGTGCAAGAGTTGGCACGCAGACAAAGTCTGCTGTGATGTCTACGGCTGCAGTTCAGTACGAGCTGGCAGAGCGTGTGCGGGCCACAACCCACGGTGGCATTGCTGCCGTGCACGCGGTTGCAAAAGCGAGCGGCCTTGTCGGACAGATCGACAAGCGCGTCCGCGTGCTCAAGATCCATCGGCCCTATCACGAGTCCGATCACGTGCTGAACGTGGCATACAATGCGCTGTGCGGCGGCAAGACGCTCGATGACATCGAGCATCGCCGCAGCGACGAGGCTTTCTTGGACGCGCTCGGCGCCAGGGCGATAGCTGATCCGACAACTGCGGGGGATTTCTGCCGACGCTTCGCGGGCAAGGACGTCGAAGCATTGATGGATGCCATCAATGAAGCGCGCATCTGTGTTTGGAAGCGCGCCGCGCTAAGCGGCACCGACAAGACCGCGCGCATCGACGCCGATGGCTCGATGGTGCCCACCTACGGCGAGTGCAAAGAAGGCATGGCGCTGTCCTACAAGGGGGAGTGGGGCTACCATCCGCTGCTCATCTCACTGGCCAACACGCAGGAGCCTCTGTTCATCGTCAATCGCAGCGGCAATCGCCCCTCGTCGGAGGGGGCCGCTGCGTATCTCGATCGCGCAATCGCACTCTGCCTCCGCGCAGGTTTCGAGTCGGTCATGTTGCGCGGCGATACGGACTTCTCGCAGACCACCCACCTCGATCGCTGGAACGAACAGAATGTCGGCTTTGTGTTCGGCTTCGATCAGAATAAAGCTTTTGCGCGGCTTACGCAGGCGCTCACCGATGAGCAATACCGCGCGCTGCAACGACATGCGGAGCAAGCTTTTTCAGCACGCGCCGAGCGGGCAAAGCAGCCCCGGGTCAAGGAAGCGATCGTGCGCGAGAAGCAGTACAAGAACACACGCCTCATTGGTGAAGACGTAGCGTCGTTTCACTACCGCCCCTCGGCATGTGCGTATGACTACCGCGTGGTTGTGGTGCGCAAGAACTTGAGCGTCGAAAAAGGCGAGCAGGTTCTGTTCGAGCAATACCGCTACTTCTACTACATCACCAACATCACCACCCTGACCGACGAGCAAGTCGTTGCCGAGGCCAATCGGCGTTGCAACCAAGAGAACTTGATCGCGCAGCTCAAAGGCGGCGCACACGCTTTGCACGCGCCGGTCAACACGCTCAACGCGAACTGGGCATTCATGGTCATGGCTTCGCTTGCTTGGACGCTCAAGGCGTGGATGGCCCTGCTCTTGCCCATGACGCAGCGCTGGAAACACAAGCATCAGCAGCAGCGCCACGACTGGCTAGGCATGGAGCTTCGAACGTTCTGTCAGGCCGTCATCAACGTGCCCGCACAGGTCGTGCGAACGGCGCGCCAAACGGTGATCCGATTGCTCGGCTTCAAAGCGTATCAGCCGGCATTCTTTCGTCTGCTCGACGCGTTGTAGCGCTCTGCTCTCGGCACCAGACATCCGGTCTGCCAGTCGAGATCTAAAAACGAGACGATAGCGCGGAGGTGAATATGACAATTGCCAACTCAAAGTTCGAAATGGCGGCACGCGATGCCGTCGCGGGCGTCCCTTTTTCAATGAACCACCAGTTCTTCAATGTATTTTTTATTATACATTGAAGGATGCGTTCGCTTGTTTGAGGACTAGTGCACCGCCGTCGAAATAGAATCAACCCTTTGGCGGTTGTACTTAGACATGATACGCCGACTTGGTTTGATCAAGCTGAATGCAAAGAAGCGGGCTGAGTTGAAGGCGCTCGTCGCAAGATCTTCTGCTACGGCAGGGCTTGTGCGCCGTGCAC
>JBBRVM010000635.1:0-2220 GCA_038246865.1 Burkholderiales bacterium | reverse complement strand
CTGACGCTCGTGTTGCCCGTCCGCGCGGGCGGCGAGCCACACCACTCCCATGCCGCCGCGACCGATTTCTTTGATCAGGCGATACGGGCCGACGAGGTTTCCGGGTTCGCGTGGGGGCGGAGGTGAATCAAGCGAGGAGATGCCGGGGTGATTGCCGTTCGTCCCGCCGTCGCTGCGACGTGACAGCGCAGCATCACGCCAGGCGTCCGACAGCGGCGTCAGCTGCGTTTGCGCTGCGCCAGTTTCGGCCTGCGCGATCATCGCCGCGAAGGCGCGCGCAAAGTCTGCGCCCTGCCCGTCCGCTTCGCGCTGAATCGCCACGCGCTCCTCTCCAGTGGCAGATTGCCACCGATCGTAGAGCGTGGAGAGCAGGTGTAGCAACTGAGATGGCATCGTCATTTGTGTTGGCCGTATCGTTGTCGGTTAACCGGGGAAATACCTCAAGGTGCTGCCGCAACGGGCACCATCGGCTATTAGGTCTACGTCACAAGGGTCGGTAGCCGGGCCCGCGCAGCCTCATCGCTAAGGCACACGGTGAGCAGGTGCTGCCCAATCTACCTGCTATTGCGACAACCTTGCCAGTTTTGATTCGGTCTCGGCTACTCTGGGAGCACTTTTCCCCAATGTCGTGATGTAGTGCGTTCGAGCCTCTTGATAGTAATTGCGAGCGCTTGATGAGTCTCCTGCGGCCAACGAAATATCGCCTTGTGTCGATAACAAATGCCCTAGCCAAAAGCTATGCGCGGATTTGCCGTACATGGCGCGTTGAGCCTCAACAGCTCCCAAAATCAACGATTGCGCCTCGCGATGAAAGCCGAGAGCGGATTGAATTCGCGCAAGTTCAGCGTCGGTATCCTGCAATGCGTTTTGCGAATTTTCACGAGACTTGAGCAAAAGTGCAGCAGGCTCGAGCAATGCCTTCGCCTCAATTGGCTTACCGCCCAAGCGAAGCAGCTGCGCCTTATACAAAACGACAGAGTGGCGAATCGCGGAATCCGGGGCTAGCGAGTTCATCGAGTCTGCGAACTCAGCCAACCGACGGGCCGCCATGTCCAGATTGCCCAATTTGAGTTCAGCCTGTAGTTGCATTGCCCGCCCGGAGCGAACATGCTGAGCTGACTGTAGCGCGGGACCGCTTTTAGCGAATATCGCGTCAATGCGGTCACGCACATCGGCGTAGTGTCCCTGCGCCAGCAATGCGCGGCACTCACCCTGTACAAACATCAGCGTTCCGACGGTGCCCAGCCGCTCTGCGACTCGTTCTGACAAGTTATTCTTTTCAAGTGAACCCAATGCGTCCCCAGCGCTGTGCAACGCAAGCGCCCAGTTACGGTAGTCGATGACTGCGGCGGCGGAATTGTTCGTTTCGTACTCAATACGGCGTTGTTCCAGCCGTTGAAATGCGGCGTTAGATTCTTCATGCCGATTGCTAAAGTGATAGCCGTTAGCCAACAGCGCCAATATCTCCATGTCTCGCCGCTTGTCTTGGTACGGCTGGCTCTGCAATACTTTTTCAGCAGCCTCAAATGAGGCTAGCGAAGGCACCGATTGACCCGCATAATTTTGCGCGACTCCGCGAATCATCAAACAGGTGGCGCGTGAGGCTTGCTCACGGTATCCATCAGAAAGAAAATTGAGCGCATCCTCCACCATTTTTATCGCCGCCACAGGATCCCGGTTACTTGTAACGAGTGCAAACAAGCAGGCATGTTCGGCGCGAAAGCCGGGGTCTTTAACATTTGCGGCGGCAGCGATGGCGCGCTTCGACAAATCGAGGGCTTTGTCGGTATCTCCGATGTCGAGATAGATGGTGCCAAGCTCACCTAGTATCGTGGCACGTAGCATCGGATCGTCTGCAAATCTGTCCTGTGCAATCTTGGCGCCAGTAGCCAGCCACTCAGCAGTGGTGAAAGGTTTCCCGTCGCCGCTTGCCTCTGCGATCAGATTGCCGAAGAAGCTGCGCACGGCGACTGACCGTTCGCGCTCTTCAACGGCGATATCTCGCTGGGTCACGGCAAGGCGCGATTGCCACAAGGTGGCGGCAGCGCCTGTGCCGAGCGCTAACCCAACCGCTCCCACCGCGACGAACGCTAACCGATTCCGCCGCGCGAATTTAGTAATCCGATACCACTCCGAATCCGGTTTCGCCGTAATGGGCTCAAACGCAAGATAGCGCTTCAAATCATCAGCAAACGCCTGCGCTGTGGCGTAGCGCTGCCT
>JBBRVM010000634.1:0-2226 GCA_038246865.1 Burkholderiales bacterium | reverse complement strand
GTCACCGGCAAGATCGACGGCGTGCATCCGATGCTTCCCGTGATGCGGGACCCGGATGGATTCATTTATTACAAGGAAGAGGTCGGTGGTCTGGTGATGGGTGGTTTCGAGCCGAAGGCGAAGCCATGGAAGGTCGATCCGATTCCGTCGACGTTTCAGTTTGAATTGCTCGGCGAAGACTGGGATCAGTTTGAACCGCTGATGACCAACGCGATTCATCGCACACCGTGCCTTGAGACCGCAGAAATCAAGATGTTGCTGAACGGGCCGGAAAGCTTCACGCCGGATGGCAATTTCATTCTGGGCGAAGCGCCGGAGTTGCGCAATTATTTCGTTTGTGCAGGATTTAATTCTGCGGGAATTGCTAACTCTGGCGGTGCCGGACGATTGATGGCGGAATGGATCGTTGGCCGAGAAGCGCCGAGCGATTTGTGGGATGTGGACATCCGTCGTTTCGGCAGCTTCACGGGCAATCGTAAGGCGCTGTTTGATCGCACCGCCGAGACGCTGGGCCTGCACTACGCCATGCGCTGGCCGAGGCAGGAGCTGGAAACGGCCCGGCCACTACGAACATCGCCACTCTACGATTTACTCTCGGCAAAGAACGCAGAGTTTGGCAGCAAGAATGGCTGGGAGCGCGCGAATTATTTCAAGCCGAAAGGCGCGCCGCGTCCCGAGTTCGGTCTCGACAAACCCGGCTGGCTGCCGTGGGTGATTGAGGAGCAACGGGCAACGCGAGAGGCCGTTGCGCTCTACGACCAAACGTCCTTCTCGAAGCTCTTGCTGCAAGGGCGTGATGCGCTCAACGTGTTGCAGCGGCTGTGCGCTAATGAGATCGATATTCCGGTCGACAAAATGGTCTACACCGCGATGCTTAACGCACGAGGTGGCTTCGAAAGTGACCTCACGATCATTCGTCTGGCACAGGAGAAATTCATGATCGTTACCGGTTCCGCGCAGACGGTGCGCGATGCCGACTGGATCAATCGCCACATCAAACCCGATGAGCACGCGATGCTCACTGACATCACGGCACAACTCTGCGCGCTCTCGGTCATGGGGCCGAAATCGCGTGAGCTCATGTCCCGCGTGAGCCCGGACGATTTGTCGCCGGACGCGCTCAAATTCTCCTGGACGCGAGAGATTGACGTCGGCTTTGCCCGATTACGCGCTGCTCGCATGAGCTACGTCGGCGGGCCGGGCTTTGAGCTATACGTGCCCGTAGAAATGACGCGTCATGTGTATCTCGCATTGACCGAAGCGGGCGCTGATCTGGGTATTCGTGACGCGGGTTACTACGCCCTTGATGCGCTGCGAATTGAGCAGGGCCGCCGGGCCTGGGGCGCAGAGCTGGGGCCGGATGAGACGCCCTGGGACGCGGGTTTGAGCTACTCCGTGAAGCTCGACAAGCGGACCGAATTCATCGGCAAAGCCGCGTTGACTATGGCGCAGGGCCAGCCGCTGCGCAAGAAACTGGTGACGCTTGTGTTCGATTCGTCAGAGCCTTATGCGTGGGGTGGCGAAGCCATCGTGCTGGACGGACAGACCGTGGGCGAAATTTCGTCAGTGGGCTGGAGCCCGCTTGCGAACGCCTGCGTTGCGCTTGGTTATGTTCGCGGTGTCGGCGCAAATGTTGTGCATGACGGCACACCCGCGCAGATCGAATTGTGGGGTGACGCGGTGGCCGTGAAGCTTTATGATCAGTGGCCGAAACGACCGCACTGAAGCGTTACTGTCATGTGGGTATCTCTTAAAATTCACTTTATCGGGATGCAGTGTTAGGCGCGCGGCGCGCAGCAACCGGAATGTACGCCCTGGTACATGAGGATTGCGAGCACCGCGCAACGACACAATGCGCCCGTGAAATGAATTTTTAGAGGTGCCCATGATGCAAAACACGCCCGATTGGGTTCTCCGCCTTCGCGGGCTGTCCGATCAGCCACCGTTGCGTGAACGCGTGCCTTTGACGTGGGGCGGCATCGAAATTGGCGACGCTGAACCCGCCGTGTTGCTGCAGATTGAGCGTGCGTTTTCGTATCAGCGAGCGACTGTTTTGCGCAAAGAGCCTCACGTAACCGGCTGGCGCATCGACGGCAACCTGACCGAAAGTCTCGCTCGCATCGCATTGGTCATGCGCGACTTGAAGCTCACGCATGTCTGGCGCAATGAGCAGTTGCCAGTGCTCGATAGTCGCAGCAGCGCGCTCGGCACCGTCGAGCGCGCGGC
>JBBRVM010000633.1:0-2231 GCA_038246865.1 Burkholderiales bacterium | reverse complement strand
TTGTATGTTGCAACATGTTGGTCCTCCTCCCGATAATTTTTGCAATGATCGCAGAAGATCGAGTCGGGTGTCAACGGGCTACTATCGTCCGCCCGGTGCGGCACAGGTTGACCCCGGCACCCCGCCCCTCGTGCGGTAGCCTTCATCCACCGCTTTATCTGTAGTCTCCCGAAGAGAAACAGTCGGTCAGGTGGAACTATTTCCAAAATCGCCAAATCTCGGCACACTCAGCTTTTCCGCCAAACGTCGATTAAACTGGAGCTACGGCGACAACTCGTCGATTCTCGACTATCGACAAAATTCGCATCCAGCCCCTGTGCGGTGGTGATTTCAGCTAAAAGCTGATCGACGCTTCGTGCTTGGGCATGATGACTTTACGATACCGCCACCACCACACTTGCACCACCCACAAACGCCGTCACAGGAACAGAAAAGCGGACTGCCAAAGCGCGCATTTGACGCAGATTCATTTCGCGCTTGCCGCTCAAGATTTCTGAGACGACGCCTTGCGAGCCTGGCTCTTACGCAAGCTCGCTCTGCGTGATGCCTTGCTGATCCATCATGGCGCGCAGCACCGCCAGGGGGCGCAGGGGGACGTGCCTGGAGATGGCCTCTACATGCATCGTTAGGTCAGCCACAATCTCGCGGTCAATCAGGTCTTCCGTTGGTCGTATTGCCTGCGAGTGAAAACGTGGCGGATAAACACCATTTTCCGGATGAAGTGGATCGCTGCAATCAGCCGATACTTGTTGCCGCCAATGTCCCGCCTTGCTGTGTGCGGCTCACGCCACCTAGCTCCTCACGAATCATCATTCGCAGATTCGAGTGCAAATGCTCTCCCTCAATGGCACGGCGTAGCGCGTCGTTGATTAGCGTCTGCTAACCACGTTCGCCTGGGGTTGCCTTGAAGTGTTCAATGATTGGCGTGTCGAGCATGACGCTCATGCGTTGCCTGCCCACGCGGACGCGCACGGCATCTTGCCATTCGGTGCGGGTTGCAGCTTTGCAATTAACCCGAAACTTGGCGCGATCAAAGTGCGCCTGCGTCAGCGTTGGCGCGTCGTCAGAAATAGCTGATGTTTTGGTAGTCGAGGTCTGTTTCATTGCGGTCGGCGCTTCTAGCGCTTCGCGGCATCCGTATAAACCGCGTTCCTCTCGCGCTTACCGACAGCAACGACGATTACGATCACTTCGCTGTCGCGGACTTCGTAAACCAGCCGATAGGCGACGCAGACTTGCCAGCGCCTGATCCGGGCAAACAGGCCGTTTGGTTAGTTAAGCAGTGGTGGTGACGCTGAGGATGATTGCTCCAATTTCGACACTTCTATGTGGTTTACTGCACAGACTGGGCACTACCGATGATGGAAGATTGGTTTGGTGCTCACCGTTCCCCCTCCTCCTTTTCGGTGAGCGCCACCTTCCCGCACCGCTCGACCCAACCTGCCTGGATGCAGTCGTGCCCAGGCCTTTGATTGAACGGGCTCGCACAAGCAGAACTCTTTCGGCAATGGTTGCGTTCTCTGGTCTCGGTTGAAACGCGATGTTCGCAAACTATCGCGAGCAAAGCGCCTACAAAAAAGGGAGCTCTCCGCTGATTCGCTGACGATGCCCGCCAGCAAACAATCTCATCTGGAAACGCCGATGCACCTCGCTCAGCGTCATCATCCCAATAGGAGATAAATCATGCTTTACACCGTAGCCGTCGTACTTTTGGTTTTGTGGGCTTTGGGGCTGGCGACTTCGTTCACTGCGGGTGGCTTGTTGCACATCCTTCTGGTCGTTGCTGTCGTTATGGTGATTTTCCAGTTGGTGAGTGGACGCAGAGTCGGTTAGCGGAGCTAAAGGCGAATGCGGGACTATTGTCTCGCCGCCGCGATGGTTGGTGTTTCACTCCACCGTCACGCTCTTGGCCAAATTCCTCGGCTTATCCACATCCGTCCCCCGCGCCGTCGCCGTGTGATACGCGAGCAATTGCAGCGGCACGACGTGCAGAATCGGTGAAAGCACGCCGTAGTGTTCGGGCAGGCGGATGACGTGCAATCCTTCGCCTGCACTGATGTGCGAATCGGCGTCGGCGAAGACGAACAGCTCGCCGCCGCGTGCGCGGACTTCCTGCAAATTGCTCTTCAGCTTTTCGATCAGCGTGTCGTTCGGCGCGACGACCACGACGGGCATCGCCTCGGTGACGAGCGCGAGAGGGCCGTGTTTGAGCTCGCCTGCGGGGGAGGCTT
>JBBRVM010000632.1:0-2233 GCA_038246865.1 Burkholderiales bacterium | reverse complement strand
TGATGTGCGCCGAAGCGGTGCCATGGCGGTGTCATCGCTCGCTCATCGCCGATGCCTTGTTGGTGCGCGGCATTCGTAGCGAAGACATCATGAGAGCGACTCGCTGTCAGGTTCACACCCTGACGTCCTTTGCCAAAGTCGAGGACACTCAGATCACGTACCCGGCAGATGCATCACAGAAGGTTGCGAAGTCAGCTGTTAGACCTCGTCTAAAGATAAAATAATACTGATCAGCTCTATTTTGGAGCTGATAGCTGTCACTCCAATAATAAAGTGCCGTTCCAGCCATCCGCTCAGTTCACTTGCAGGAATCATTTGTTCTGGTAAGATAGTAATCAGTTACTTACTTTATTGAGGTCGCGACCTTGGACAAACACCCCAAACATCTACCTGCCGATGAGCGACGTGCCGTCACCGTGGAGGCCGTTATTGCGTTGGCCGGTGCACAGAATCCCAGTGAGATCACAACCGCAGCAATCGCAAAGCACATGAACCTGACCCAGGGAGCCCTGTTTCGCCATTTTCCGACCAAAGATGCCATCTGGCAGGCCGTCATGGAATGGGTGGCGGAACGACTCTTGGCGCGGATCGATCGTGCCGCGCTGGGGATCGAATCGCCGTTGGCGGCAATGCAAGCCATGTTCATGAGCCACATCGAATTCGTGGCCGAGCACCCCGGTGTTCCCAGAATGATGTTTGGCGAACTTCAACGCGCCGAATCGACACCGGCTAAGCGCATGGTACAGACCTTAATCCAGCGTTACGGGGAGCGCCTGCACCGGCTTATCGAAAAGGGCAAGTTGTGCGGTGAACTGTCCGCCACGCTGGATGCCGATGCGGCAGCCACCTTGTTCATCGGCACAATCCAGGGCTTGGTCATGCAGTCCATGCTGGCCGGCGATGTGGGGCGAATTCGCCGTGATGCACCAAGGGTCTTTGCGATTTATCAGCGCGGAATCGGGAGACTGCAATGAAACGCTTACCTCTTCAGAGCCGTACCTTGGCGCTCCTGGCTGTCATCATTCCGTTGCTTGCTATCTTCGTTTACGTTGGCCTGCGGTCCGGGCCGCTGGCACCGGTGTCTGTTACGTTGGCATTAGTGGAGACCCAACCGATTGCCCCCGCCTTATTCGGAATTGGTACCGTCGATGCGCGCTACACATACAAGATTGGGCCTACGTTTGCCGGGCGCGTGAAACGACTGGATGTGAACGTGGGGGATCGGGTGAAGGCTGGCCAGGTGCTCGGCGAGATGGATCCGGTCGATCTGGATGATCGCGTGCGATCGCAGGAATCTGCATTCAAGCGCGCCGCAGCGACCTTGCGCGAAGCCGTTGCGCGGCAAGCCTACGCACAAACCCAGGCGCGCCGTTACGAGCAATTGTTTGCAGCGCGATCGACGAGCGAGGAAATGCTCACTACCAAGCGGCAAGAATTGCAGATCGCTGATGCGACTCTGTCTGCCGCACAAGAAGACCTCGCCAGATCCCGCTCCGACCGCGATGCATTGGTGGCGCAGCGGAGCAATCTACGCCTGATTGCCCCGGTCGATGGTGTGGTCGCTGTGCGTGACGCCGATCCTGGCACGACCATCGTTGCAGGACAGGCGGTGGTGGAGGTGATTGACCCCAAGAGCCTGTGGATCAACGTGCGCTTCGATCAGATCAGTGCATCGGGGCTTGCCCGGGGGCTGCCTGGTCGTATCGTTCTACGTTCACGCAAGGGCCAGACATTGCAAGGTCGTGTCCTGCGCGTGGAACCGATGGCTGATGCAGTGACCGAGGAAACGCTCGCCAAGGTGACATTCGATAACCAACCTGTGCCTTTGCCGCCAGTGGGAGAATTAGCCGAAGTCACGGTAGATTTATCGGCACTGCCAGCCGTCCCTGTGATTCCCAACGCTGCCGTCCGGCGTGAGGGCGACAGAGTGGGCGTCTGGCAAATCGTGGATGGTGATCTGCACTTCAACCCGGTCACGCTGGGCGCCTCTGACCTTGATGGTCGTGTGCAGGTGCTTGAAGGACTGAAAAATGGTGATCAGGTTGTCATGTTCAGTGAAAAAACACTGACTGCACGCAGCCGCATCAAGATCGTTAAGCAGATCCCGGGAGTGTCACGATGATCAGCCTGGCTGGCCGCGACATTCTCCATACCTGGGGAAAGTTCGTCTTCACCGGCATCGGTTTGGGGCTTCTCATTGGCGTGACACTCACCATGGCCGGGGTGTACCGGG
>JBBRVM010000631.1:0-2235 GCA_038246865.1 Burkholderiales bacterium | reverse complement strand
CCCATACCTAATGCAACAAGGTCAACAGGGCCAGCGTTCAAAATGCCGTCGACGTGGCCCCTGATGCGCCCATCCGCCACCGAGAAGCCGAACTGACCACCCTGGGCTTTGCGTGTGTACAGATCGAATCCTGCCTGGCGCAGCCAACGTATCGCCAGGTCTTCCAGGGTGTGCCCTACCTCGAAGATTCGCAGCAAGCGCCCCGAGAAATCGCGTCCGTCGTCAACCGGCGTGTTTGTGTATTCGTACTGCAGTGCGCGCTCACAGGCAACACCGAGGCGCGAAGCACCGAGATAGTCGCGAGGTACCTCGGTTTGACGTTCAAGCGTCAGCGCGGCATCAATCAACGCGGCAATGCGCTCATTGAGTTTGGGTCTATGGTTGAAGTCCAGCATCAGGCTCTCGCCTGCTGGGTTGCCATGGTGGCCTGCTGAATCAGCCGCTGTTCCAGAAAGACGCGATCCCTTGCTGCCATTCGTTCATGCTCCGCCAGCATGCTTGCCTGGTAGGCACTGACAACCACCTCAACCAGAGCCATGACTTCCTCACGACTGTAGTCAGCCAGTGGACGACCCATTCCGATTTCGCCTACGTATTCACCCAAGGGGGATAGGCAGGACTGCATTGCTGCAACTTCCATGTCAGTGGGATCTATCATGTGTCCCTCCGTTTTGTTCATGATTTGAGAAAAAGCGTTCTGGCACGCCATGGAACAGAACACCCATCGGTCCGAGTACCTGGCCGGATCGTTGCGCTTGAGCCTGGCGTTGAACCATCCCAGGCCCTTGGCCTGGCGGGAGCAAACCGCGCATTTCACGCGGCCTCCCGGTAGGCATCGTTGGCCGCCACGACCAGACGTTGGATCTGCGCCTTGTTGAATTGAAAGGACAGCAGCGCCGATGCCTGGTAGCGCGTCAGACCGAAATCGGCGCGCATGGACTCCGGCAGAAAACTTAGCTGCTTTGCCGTGGGAGGCTCGTTGAGCCAGCGCCTGGTCTTGTAGGCGGAATCGGCTGATTCGTTGTCATTGAGCCAGTCGTCCGCTTTGGCCATGCACACGGTGCGCTCACCCACCGCAAGCAGCCTGGGTCGCAGCGACTTCACGCCGCCCACGGCGTGCCACAAGCCATTGAGAAAGAACACGCCACCCCACGCATTGAAACCCGTGGCCATCAGCGCGTCATCGCAGCCGAATAAATCGCACCAGCGAAAGTTCGATCGTTTCAAGAGATCGATTTCGCTCATGATGAAGTCCGACAACTCGCCAACGTTGTCTGATCCGCGCTCCCATAGGTGACCACACAACGGGCACTCCATGCAAGCCAGTGGCACGATCGCATCGCAGTCCGGGCAGTCCTTTGTGGGGGCATCACCGTCGTGCGGGTGGCCATCCAGATTGACCTCTTGCTCAAGCGCACCATGCATCAAACTGGCCGTGCCGAAATCAAGCACGATGCAATCGGTCTTGATGACGCCGGGAAATTCCTCTGGATCAACGGTGCGCAGGCCGCGCCCCACCATTTGAATGAAGGTGGATTTGTAGGAGCTTGGCCGCAGCAGTACGACACAGGCTGTTGGCGTGTAGTCATAGCCCTCGGTGAGTACCGCAACATTGACAACCACCTGGGCCGAACCTGTCTCGTAGTCTTTCAGGCGTGCTTTGCGTTCGCCATCTGACAACTCGCCATGAATCAGCACGGCACACACACCGGATGCAACAAACGCATCACAAACATCACTGGCGTGGGCCACCGTGGAACAAAAGATGATGGTTTTTCGCTGCGACGCCTTTTGCTTCCAATGCGCGATCACGGCTTCAGTGATGAGCGACTTGTTCAGAATCGATGCCACCTCATCCATATCGAAGTCAATGGCAGTGCGGCGAACCTGTCCGAGAGCCGCTTGCGCGCCGACATCGATCACGAAAGTGCGCGGTGCCACCAAGTGGCCTGCGGCGATCATTTCGCCCAGTGTGATCTGGTCGGAGACGTTGGAAAAGACATCCCGCAGTCCTTTGTCATCACCCCGGTTTGGGGTGGCCGTCAGACCGCAGATGCCTGCTTTGGGGTTTTTCTTGAGTACCTGATCGATCACCATGCGGTAACTCGTTGACGCGGCATGGTGGGCCTCGTCAATAACCAGCAAGTCAAGCGTTGGAATCTGCTCAAGGTTGGAACCCCGAGAGAGGGTCTGGACCATGGCGAACGTTGCATTGCCAGCCCACGATTTCTCGTT
>JBBRVM010000630.1:0-2237 GCA_038246865.1 Burkholderiales bacterium | reverse complement strand
CTCAGGATGGGAATTTCGCCGGGTGAGCCTCGCCACTCGACCCAGCTCGACATGTCCGGCGGTACCACCCATCGATACTGCGGTGAGAAGATCGTGCGCTCTCGCCAACCATCGTAGAAGCAGTACGGAAACCAGATCGACGGCACATCCAGTGAAGGCAGCACCAGCGTCGACAGGAACTGCAAAAGTTGCTTCGTGCCGGAGACGTGAAAGATATGATTAGCACGCACCGGGTGCCGGTGGGCGAGGAATTCCGGCGCGCAATACCAGCGCTGTTCGGCCTTAAGCCATCCCATCAGACAAACGTTCTGCGGAAGCGAGTTGATCCGGCACGAAAACATCTGTTCGAACGCCGCAATAGTTACGAAGCGCATGGTGTCTACCGGTCGCGCAATCGGTCCCAGCGTGATACGCACGTTCATGGACGAGCTTCGCTGGTCTGCGAACTTAGTCACTGCGATGCACCCTTTGTGGATTTGATTTTCTCCCGAAAGTCGTGCGCAGTCGCATGCATCCCCGCCGCTAGCGGAGCGCGTGGCTTCCAGCCAGTCAGCCGTCGCGTCAGGGTAGCGCTCGGCCCGCGCTGAAGCATGTCGTTGTGCGGCAACGGTTTCACGCAAAGGGTGGATGTGCCGCAGCTCGCAGCGACGGCGGTATCGGCCAGCACCAGCATCGGGATGTCGTTTGGGGGGCCAAGTTGAGCGAACCGTTTCATCCGGTGCCTCCGGTAACGAGAATGCGGTGCGTTCGGTACGATGGTGGTGGCGTGATCATAGACCGCAGCGCAGTGTCGGGTGAAACATGATGACGACAATTGTGCCCGGGAATTGCCGTCAAATCAAAGCGTATGCGCCGGATTCTCCGCCCCGTGGCGAGACGGTCCAGTTACAGCAATTTACCCGCCCGCGAGTCTGCGCGGGCGATACGTGACAACAGGTAATCCACCTCAGCGCGAGCCACTGACGACAGCGCCGCGCCCGGTTTGCGCAAGGTGTCGTGGCTCAGGATGCCGCGCTTCATCATGACGTATTTGCGCACCGCGAGGCCGGGGCCGGGCTGTTGTTCATAGCGGATCAGCGGCAGATGAGCGTCGAACAGATCATGGGCTTCGTCGCGCTTGCCTTCTTTCGATAAACGCACAACATCGACCAGCATGTCGGGGAAACAGTAGCCCGTATTCGCCCCGTCGGCACCGCGCTCCATCTCGAAATCCAGGAAGAGGGCGTTATTACCGCAGAGGATGGAGATGTGGCGCATTGAACCGTCGTTTTCGTAGCTGCGCAGCGTGGAAATCTTGTCGAGTCCCGGCCAGTCTTCGTGTTTGAGCATGACGCAGGCGGCGTTTTCCATCACGATACGGCGGATCACGGCGGGTGTCATCTGCACGGAAAACGTGAGCGGGTAGTCCTGAATCACGAACGGCACGTCCGTGCCAATCGCTTCGCTGGCCTGCTTGTAATACATGGCGATTTGGTCGTCGGTGCGCAGCGTGTTCGGCGGCGCAATCATCACGCCCGCTGCGCCTACGTCCATTGCATCACGCGTGAGCGCACGCATCGCCGCAAAGCCGGGCGCGGAGACGCCAACGATGATCGGCAACGCGCCAGCTCGCTTGATCACGCGCTTCACCACGTCGACGGATTCGGCGTGCTCAAGCTTGGGCGCTTCGCCGAGCTGGCCGAGGACCGTGATGCCCGTTGCACCGCTGGCGACGAAGAAATCCGTCATACGGTCGATGGACGAAGTGTCGATTGCACCATCGGGCATGAAGGGCGTTGGGGCGATGACGATGACGCCGGAAGCAGTGGAGGTGAGTTTCATAAGAGGTCAGATCAGAGAGTTGTGACTACCAGATATCCGCCGTCATTCTCGCCCTGTAGACAAGCAGATTGCCGTTGGCTAGTACGGAGAGCGGGAATCCAGAACCTGCCTTGCTGTGAAGGCAAGAGGAATGCGCTGTGCGTGGACTACGAGCTGGATCCCCGCTTCACGAGGATGACGGCGGCATTGGAATTGTCTGGCGATGAGTCCTTGCGCTTACTCCCCCTTGATATTGCCGTCCCGAATCACCTGCGTCCACTTCGCTACTTCATCGCGAATGGCTTGCCCAGCCTGTTCTGGCGTGGTCCACGTGGCGTTTGCTCCCTGCGCGAGCATAGAATCTTTGGTGTCTTGTTGCTCCAGAATGGTCTTCAACGCAGCGTTGAGTCTGGCGATGATTGGCGCTGGCGTACCTG
>JBBRVM010000629.1:0-2245 GCA_038246865.1 Burkholderiales bacterium | reverse complement strand
GCCGGCCCGGAAACCGTCGCATTACGCAATCAGCTAGTCGCGATGAAAGACGGCGGCGTCTACGCCATTCACATCCCGAAAGCCCCGTACCGCTGCCCACCGGGGCCGTACGAGCGCGCCTGCCAGGTTGCGTGGTATTTCCAGCAGGCCAAGCCAAAATCAAAAGTGCTGATCCTCGATGCCAACGAAGATGTGACCTCGAAGAAAGGCCTTTTCACCAAAGCGTGGAACGGCCAGTTCAAGGGCCTCATCGAATACCGCAACAATCAGGAAATTCAGGACGTCGACGCCAGGACCAGCACCCTGAAGATGACCTTCGGCGATGATCTAAAAGCTGATGTGCTGAACGTGTTACCCCCAATGCGCGCAGGCAATATCGCAACACAGAACGGCCTCAACAATGCCAACAAGCGATGGTGCCAGGTCGATTGGCTAACCTACGAATCGACGGCGGTGCCGGGCGTTCACATACTTGGCGACGCACTACAAATCGCGCCCGCGATGCCGAAGTCCGGCCACATGGCCAACCAGCACGGCAAGGTTTGCGCCGCGGCAATCGTCGCCTTGCTCACAGGAGATGTCGTCAACCAAACCCCGATGGTCGCCAACACCTGTTACAGCTTCATCGACGATAAAAATGTCGTGCACGTCGCCTCAGTACATCGCTACGACGCCGCGCAGAAAACGATGGTGGTCGTGGCCGGTTCGGGCGGCTTATCTGCCGAGCAAAACGCGCTTGAAGGCGTGTATGCGAATAGCTGGGCGAAGAACATCTGGGCGGACATGCTCGCCTAAGCGCTATTTCGTTTCAGCCAAAGCCCGTTCATGCAAGTGACGGGCTTTTTTGTTGCGCGATTGCTACAGGTGCAGTATTTGCGAGCGCCAGGCGATCGTGAGAATTCGCGACATCTTATGGTGCATAGTCGTCGTTTGAGACCGGGCAACATGATCGCGACCGTGGCTGGTGATCAACGAGCCACTTCAACACCTACGCCGAATCAATTGAAAACGCAAGACTTTTCGCAATTCCGAACGTTTGATGAAATGCATTTTCAAATGTTGCAACGCAAGACGTAAAAGTAGTTTTCACTGAGCGGAATAAATAATGGAATGAAAATGGCTTGCAAACCATTGTTTTAATGAGCTTTTTTTAAAAATGCTTTGCTCTTTCCATTGTGATCGCCTATGCTGCGAAGCAACAACAAGATGCTTTGAAGCTCCCGTTCCAGCACCACGCAAACGGAAGCCTGAATAAGTGAGGAACGTTTTCCAGAGACTGCTTTGTCTCGACTCATCCGCAAAGGTATACGCAATCATCATGACGCAATCTGCAAAAGTTCTGGCCCAAATGGCCGCCGCGACCACCGCCCTCGAAAAAGACTGGGCGACCAACCCGCGCTGGAAAGGCGTTAAGCGCAACTACAGCGCGGCTGATGTCGTGCGTCTGCGTGGCACCACGGGTATTGAACACACGCTCGCCAAAAAAGGCGCAGAAAAGCTGTGGAAATCCCTCGGGACGGAGCCTTTCGTTAACTCGCTCGGCGCTTTGACTGGCAACCAGGCGATGCAGCAGGTCAAGGCTAGCTTGAAGGCGATTTATTTGTCGGGCTGGCAGGTTGCCGGCGATGCGAATCTGGCCGGCGAGATGTATCCCGACCAGTCACTGTATCCAGTGAACTCGGTGCCGTCCGTGGTCAAACGCATCAACAACACGCTGATGCGCGCTGACCAGATTCAGTGGATGGAAGGCAAAGACGACATCGACTACATGCAGCCGATCGTTGCCGATGCTGAGGCTGGTTTCGGCGGCGTGTTGAATGCATTCGAACTCATGAAATCGATGATCGACGCGGGCGCGGCGGGCGTTCACTTTGAAGATCAATTGGCCAGCGTAAAAAAATGCGGCCACATGGGCGGCAAAGTACTCGTGCCAACGCGCGAAGCCGTTGAAAAGCTCTACGCGGCTCGCTTTGCGGCGGACGTGATGGGTACGCCGACCGTGCTCCTCGCTCGTACTGATGCCGAAGCAGCCGATTTGCTGACCAGCGATGTGGATGAAAACGACCGTCCGTTCTGCACCGGTGAGCGCACGATGGAAGGCTTCTACAAAACGCGTCCGGGCTTTGATCAGGCGCTGTCGCGTGGACTGGCTTACGCGGCCGTCGCCGACTTGATCTGGTGTGAAACTGGCAAGCCGGATCTTAAATTTGCGCGTGATTTCGCTGAGGGCATTCAGAAGAAATTC
>JBBRVM010000628.1:0-2253 GCA_038246865.1 Burkholderiales bacterium | reverse complement strand
GCCAGCAAGGCCAGCGCGCGCTCCGCATCGATTACCCGGCGCGTACCGCCGATCAACTGTGGCATCGTTGCAAAGCTGCTGCCCGTGGCGATCGCGCCCCGGGCGGTGAAGCTGTCGAGCGTGAAGACGGCAATGCCGATGCGGTTGAAATCGTCGATCCAGAGCATCTGGTTGCTGACGGTGCCGGCATCGCCGTGCAGCATCAATACCGCAGGCATTCGTTCTGGCCCGACGAGCGGCAGGCGTAACTCGCCGACAATGATCGTTTCGACAGCACCTTCGGTGGTGCCAGCGAACAGTTGGGCTGCAGTCAAAGTCAGCGTCGGCACGGTGTGCGCCTCGCTGCGCAGCGCGACCGCTGATACCGGCGCGGCGGTTGGGACAGCAGCACATGCGGCCAGCAGCGAGGCAGCAGCCAGGGCGCACAGGCGGGCGGCGGTTATGCCAGGTGGAAAAGTCATTTCGACTCCATTCGGGTAGAAACACCAGCGGCGGCGCGGCGGGGCCCCGTCAGGCTAGCTTGCTGGACAGAAGTGGAACACGTAGGCCGGTTCAATTCGTTGTGCACAGCGGCCTGACTTCGCGGCTTTGCCGCGTCGTGCTATTGAACTCACGGTGTAAGCCGCTGACTCTGCTGGCGAAGTGCATGATGGAATTTGTACTGCCAAACGTTTGACATGAGCGGCTAACCAAAGGGCGCGAAGCGGCCTTAAGAACGTCCGCTCGATGGAAGTGCCAGACCCGCCCGTCACTGAGCTTCGAAGAGTTACCTAGAAACAGAACGGCGACCCTCCCTTTGAAGAACGGTGCAGCTATTCAACGTTCTTCCATACCAGGCGGGCAACCGTAAGTTTCGACGGATTCTTGACCGGACGGGACTAACGCACAACTTTGCGTGTTGAGTTTATATTTTTAAACGCACTTGTCCAGTTTTCTGCAAAACTCGTCAAGGTGATCGCCATGATTGCAGTTCGGGTTTTGTACTGTTTTTATGAATAGTTTAAATGCAGGCTCGCAGAATCCTCCGAAACTTCGTCAGCTAAATTAACTTCGGCACTGCATTCGGACGACGCATTACGCGCTGTCGAGCCCTGGCACCGAAATTCGAGTCTGGTTCCTTATCGCTGTTCATCGCATTCCCGGCGAACGATCCAACAGAAGATTAGCTGCACGGCACCCCGCGGTTCAATTGTTTTCGTGGCGAGCGGTACCTCTCTAGAGATATTGCGAACTTGAAAGATTCACGAGCAACGCAATCGGCGTGCAGCGCAGAAAAGCAAATACGCGGACGGGTAGGATGTTCGACTCAAATCAACAAAAAAATCAATTTGCCTTGCTCTCCAGCGACTTCTCCATTAATGTTCTTGAAGCATAAGACAATGTGTCCCATGCGTTTTGGGGGAGATCAGCATGAATCTGGCGAATGGGCTCACCATGATCCGGCATAACATCGAGGCCATGATTGGATGGTGTTTCGGACGGCGCGTTGATCGACGCTTGCGCGTGGTCAGGCGCGGCGCGGCGGGTTACATCACCCTCTACCTGCTAGCTGGACTGACCAATGCAGTGCACGCACAAATTGACTTTGGCGGTGGCGCGATACGCAGCGAACTCGCGCACGGCAATCTGTCGGCGGAGTCTGAGCGTCAAAAAACGCTAGCCAACGACCTCTCGCTGGAAGGCACCTACGGCTACAACATCTCTGGCGGTACGGTGCGACTGCAGGCCCAGACTGTTGCCAATCGTCGGTCTGGTGGCACCTCTGGATCAATCCGCATTGAACTTTGGGCGTTCGCGACTCCGTATTCCGGAGGCTCGGCGACCGGCTACAAGATTGGCCAATCGTCAGTTCTGTCTCCCCTCAATGCAGGGTTTCAGTACAGCAATATTGACCAGACCGTAGCGCAACTCGCAACGCCCCCGAATGGGACGTGGTACATGTATCTTTTTGTCACCGAATACACGGCTTCGTCCCTCAACAACGGCTACTCGTTTGTTGATTGGGGCGGGTTCTCCAGTCCGTGGAACATCGGTGCGTCGTACCCCGATCTCGTCGTGACCAACGTGGTGATCGGAAGCCACGCTGCGACCACCAATCAGCGAATTGCGAGCCAGTCCACCACCGTGCGCAACGACGGGACGGCGACGGTAGCAGCGGGTGCGCGCATCAAGTTCTACTGGTCAACCAATACAGTGATCAGCACGGGTGACACGTACAGTGGCTGGTACTGCGATCTGGTGAGTCTTGCGCCG
>JBBRVM010000627.1:0-2264 GCA_038246865.1 Burkholderiales bacterium | reverse complement strand
GCCTTACATTGTCATGGAGGCTGCTGCAGCGCGGGTCCCAATGGTTGCAACTGATGTTGGCGGTATTCCAGAAATCGTTGCGGACACTGGAACAACGCTTGTTTCGCCTGGCTGCGAGGTTGCCTTAGCGGAAGCTCTTGCGGCGGCTATCAACGATCCCGAAGTGGCGCTCGCACAGGCAGCACGTCGGAATGCGGCGGTCGCGGCCCGGTTTACAGTCGAACGAATGGCGGCGGCTGTAATGAACGTTTACGATGCACCGTCTTCAGTGGCGGTTGAGGGGTCTGATTTTTATGCGGCCTTAGATGCGCCACGGACCCGCGGCGACCACGTTGGTTAACTGTAATGGAATGTTAAAGTCTGCTTAAGGAGTGATTTGAGCGCATCCTGGCATGCCGCGTGCTTTCTCGTAGTCAACGAACCGGTAACCTGACCGAAAAGTTGACGATTGATGCAAATACTCGGCCGAGCCAGTCAATCGACCAACGCCACGCTCCAACGTGAGACGACGCCCGCGGCACCGAAGGCTGCGATTGCGCTTACGATCCCTCGACTGGCAGATTTCACCTACAAGCAGACGCAGGGGCGGATTTCGCCGCCTATTCTCGTCGGGCTTTACCGCGCGTATGAAGGCGCTGCCGTTCTGATACTCGGCTTTGCAATTGCTGCTGGTTATGTCGACGAGCCGGACGTCTTGACGAATGCAGGATATTGGGTCGCTTGCGGGGCAACGGCGCTGTTGGCACTGCTGACATTGGAACTCCTTACGCTCTACACGTTGCCATCACTTTCGACGCCACTGGTCCGTATGACCAGGGTGCTCGGCGGACTTGCTGTTGCGTTCATTGCACTGTTTGCCGCGATGTTTTTCTTGAAAGTCAGCGATGACTTTTCGCGTGTCTGGCTTGCAGGATGGTTTGCGGTCTCAGCTTTGGCGCTGATCATTGGTCGCCTGGCAATGGGTGCGCTGCTCTACCGGTTAGCGCGGCAGGGTCGCCTTTATCGCCGCGCGGCGATCTATGGCAGCGGTCCCGTGGCTAGCGCGCTGATCAAAGAGCTTGAGGCGGATCTGGCAACCGACATACGCATTTGCGGCATCTTCGATGATCGCGACAATCGTGGTCCTGCGTTGATTGATGGCTATCCGCGGCTCGGTGGCATCCACGATCTGATTGCGCTTGCACGAACGACACAACTAGATTTGGCGATCGTTGCGTTGCCGTTGACCGCAGAAGATCGGTTGGCTGACGTTGCGCGAACGTTATCGGTATTGCCAGCTGATGTGAAACTTCCAGCAAACGCAACGAGCCTCCGCTTTGCGCCTGGCACCTATTCACGCGTCGGTTCGGTCGCGATGATCGACTTGTACGATCGGCCGATCACCGGCTGGGGCACGGTGTTGAAATGGTTGTTTGATAAGGCCATTGCCGTACTGGCGTTGCTGCTGCTGGCGCCAGTGATGATCGCGATTGCGGTCGCTATTCGCCTCGACAGTCGTGGGCCGGTGCTGTTCCGTCAAAAGCGTTACGGCTTCAACAATGAACTTATCGAAGTCCTCAAATTTCGCTCGATGTACTCAGACGTCGCCGATGCGCAGGCGAGCAAGCTCGTTACCAAGGACGACCCACGTGTCACGTCGGTTGGACGGTTCATCCGAAAGTCGAGTCTCGATGAGCTGCCACAGCTCATTAACGTTTTGGCTGGAAGCCTCTCGTTGGTTGGCCCGCGACCGCACGCGAGGGAAGCAAAGGCTGCGGGCCGCCCCTACGACGAAGTTGTTGAAGGCTACTTCACCCGGCACAAGGTGAAGCCCGGCATTACGGGATGGGCGCAGGTCAACGGGTGGCGAGGCGAGACGGACACCGATGAAAAGATCCACCAGCGTGTGGCGCATGATCTCTACTACATCGAAAACTGGAGCCTGTTTCTGGACGCGTATATTCTGGCCATCACGCCGTGGGCTCTTTTAACGCAGCGTGACAATGCCTACTGAGCGGGCTCGGTTCAACCGACCGGTGAGAACGGCTGGCGCGCGCCGCGCGGAAAAAGCCGTGCGCGCCAGCAGGCTTCCGCCTCAGTCGGGCACACGCCGGGCAGCGAACATCCGCAGCGGGTGGGCTCATGGATTGGCGATGTCTGCGTACGATCGATCGGGCGCGCGCGGTGGGGGGAGCGGCGTAACACAATCCGCTTTTCGCTCCGCTTCACCAACCGACTTGACGTCACGCGGCGGACGCTTGCCTGTCGAGCCCAGCCGCAGCATC
>JBBRVM010000626.1:0-2266 GCA_038246865.1 Burkholderiales bacterium | reverse complement strand
TAGGTGAGCGGTCTTGCAGGGTAACCTGCGGGCTGGGCCGAGGCTGCGACCGCGATCAAGCTCGCGCCTAAGAGACACAGTGAACGCAGCATGCGATGAAAAACTGACATTTGATTTCCTCCATGGCGGAGTGCGTCGATCAGACGGGTCGACGTCGCCTCCATTCCCACCCAATGCTACGGCGCGCTACTCACGCCGAGCCGCACTCAATTCAAAATCTGTGGATGATTGTTTCGAACTAACGAAGCGCGGTCATCCTAAGTAGTCGCGAACCGAGACCACGTAACGCGCACCGTCAATCGCGACGCTCGCAGGAGCGCCAATCGGCAGCGTAACCTTCGCTGGAACATGCCCGAACGGAAAGCCCGTGAGCACCGGGCATGGCGCGATTTCACGCAACGTCTCGATGGCTTCAGCCATGCTGTAGGGATAGCGCATGCCGTTGGTCGGTTCGCAGTCGGAGAACTCGGCCAGGATGATGGCGCGCTGCCTGTCGAGAATGCCAGCAAGCTTTAATTGCCAGAACATTCGCTCGACGCGGTAGGGTGCTTCGGCCACGTCTTCGACCACCAGAATGCCGTCATCAATTTGCGGCATGTACGGCGTGCCGACAAGGTTCGCGATCATCGCGAGATTGGTACCCCAAAGCGTGCCGTTAATCCTCTGCGCGGGGGTTGCGATGTCGCTGACACATTCGGGATACGCATATGTTTCACCTCGCAGCAGCCCGAAAAAATTTGCCTCGGTGAAATCGCGAGCGGCGATGTCATCGGTTTGCGCGAAGTCGCTGGCGAGCATCGGGCCGCAAAAAGTGACGAAGTTGGCCTCCGCGAGCGCGGCGAGGTTGAATGCGGTGATGTCGCTGTAGCCGCAGAACAGTTTTTTTGATGCTGCGACGGCTTGCCAATCGATTCGATGCAACAGGCGCGACAAACCGTAGCCTCCGCGCGTGAACATAACGACGTCAGCGTCGCTCCTTAGCGATGCATCGAGCGCTGCCAAACGTTCGTTGTCGGTGCCAGCGAAGTAGCGCCAGGTTGCGGAAGCTGTGTAGGGGGAGGTGACGGTTGCGCCTAGTTCGCTCAGGCGGGCTGCGCCCGCTGCGAGGCGGTGTGGCAGAACGCTGCCGGAGAGCGAGAGTGCGTGAATTTTCAATGCGTCTGTTCTGCCCCCTCCCCCCCGGTGGGGGAGGGTTGGGGAGAGGGGGACGGTGGAACGAGCAGCAAAGGCCGCACTCCGATCCACCTGCCCCCTCTCCCTCAGCCCCTCTCCCTCAAGGGACGAGGGGAGTTTGTTGTCACTTCTATTCATTGCAACAACTACCCCAAATTCTTGCGTTGCACCGAGACCTTTTCCAGCCTCGAAACGAATCCCGCAAGGCGCTCTCGCTCCTGCGCAACAACCGCCGTCGGCGCTTTATCCGCGAACGCAGGATTACCCAATTTCGCTTCGGCTTTGGTCACTTCAACCGCCAATCGCAAAATCTCTTTATCAAGCCGCGCGCGTTCCTGCACGGGATCAATTTTCACTTCGAGCATGAGCTTGAAGTCGCCAACGATTTGCACGGGCGCATCGGTGCCGGGCAGGGTATCGACGATGCGAAGTTCGGAGAGTTTGCCCAGCGCGACGATGTACGGCGAAAACTCCTTGAGCGTTGCTGCATCGCCCGTACAAATCATCGGCACACGTTCAGCCGGCGAAATCTTCATCTCACTGCGCAGCGTGCGGCATGAGGTCACGATTTGCTTGAGCAAAATCATCTTCGCGTTGGCCTCAGCATTGACACGATCCGCGCCGAATTTCGGAAAAGGTTGCGTGCAGATCGAGGCGCCCGATTTTCCGGCAATAGGCGCAACCGTTTGCCACAACTCTTCAGTCACAAACGGCATGATCGGGTGGGCTAAGCGCAGCGTGGCTTCCAGCTCACGCACGAGCACGCTGCGCGTGGCGCGCGCTGACGCATGATCGCCTGCCTTTTCCGCTTCGGCGATTTGCACTTTGGCGCATTCGACATACCAGTCGCAATACTCATCCCACACGAATTCGTAAAGCGCTTTTGCAGCGAAGTCGAAGCGGTAGGTGTCGAAGCCTTCGGCGATGTCCTTTTTGGCGAATTGCAGGCGTCCGAGCAGCCATTTATCGACGAACGAGAGCGTCATCGGCGCGTCACCGGTGATGCCGCAGTCCTTGCCTTCCACATTCATCAACACGAAGCGGGTGGCGTTCCACAGCTTGTTGCAGAAGTTGCGGTAGCCCTCGCAGCGCC
>JBBRVM010000625.1:0-2267 GCA_038246865.1 Burkholderiales bacterium | reverse complement strand
GGCTGGAACTTCATGTTCATCGGCGGCACGGCATTGCTCACCGAAACCTACGAAGCGCATGAAAAGTCGCGGGTTCAGGGCTTTAATGACATGCTGATTTTTGCCACGATGGCGGTGTCGTCGTCAAGCGCGGGCGTGCTGGTGAACGCCAAAGGCTGGGAGACCGTGAATTACACCGCGATTCCGTTCATTGCCCTCGCGACGTTTGCGGCGCTATGGCTGGCGTTTCGGCCAGTGACGGTGGAACCGCGAATTTCGTAGCGTTCATAGAGTTTGTAGCGTTTGGCATGATATTGGCATAGATTCCGTCTGAAGGGTGGTGCCCGCAAGACGCGGGCGCTAATGCGATCAAAACTGTGTTGCTGACAGAACGATCAAGTTGCCCCAACCGACAGGAAAGCGCCTTCATGACACCCGCCGCCGCCTCAACTAAATTTTGGGCGGTTCTCGCCAGTTCGCTCTCGCTACTTTTGGCCCGTGAATGTGCCGCAAGGTCAACCGCGCCCGAAGCCATCGTGGTAACGCCCATCACACAAGAAAATTGCATGGCGGTGAGCCCCGCGCGCAGGGCGGTCAGCGGCATTGCCTGTCTACCCAAGCAACCGCTCGAAACTAAACGGCCTAAGAGCGCGAAATCAACAGCGACCGAGGCAGCCGTCGCCAATCCGATTTTGTTCGTGACGCAAGTGCCCACCGCAGGCGAGATTTTCGCAAGCCGCACATCCATTTTTGCCAATCACCGCCCCGAAATTGAGAGCGCTCCGCGCGGCGGCGATTTGATGATTCGCTACCCCGATGGCACGCTCAAAAATCTCACTTCGCTCGCCGGATTCGGACAAACTGGTCAACAGGGAGCCAATGCGATTGCAGTGCGCGACCCGTCGGTGCACTGGAGCGGGACCAAGGCCCTGTTCAGCATGGTAGTCGGCGCTCCGGTCATTCGCTACCAGCAGGTAACCACGATGTGGCAGCTCTATGAAGTCACCGGTCTGGGGAAAAACGATCCCGTCGTCATCACTAAAGTTTTAGGGCAGCCCGCGTACAACAACGTCACGCCGCTCTACGATACCCACGACAACATCTTGTTCACCTCGGATCGCCCTCGCGACGGTGCGGCGCATTTGTACCCGCAACTGGACGAATACGAAAGCACAAACACGATCACGGGACTGTGGCGACTCGATGCGACGACGCAAGCGCTGCGCATGCTTAACCACACGCCGAGCGGTCTGTTTTCACCCACCATTGACAGCTTTGGTCGCGTCATCTTCACGCGCTGGGATCATCTTCAGCGAGATCAGCAATTCGACGGCTCGCCGGGCAACGGATTTATTCCAATTACGTACGTCAACGAGACCGCAGGCGCTGTGGCCGGGTCCGATGCGGAGGTGTTCCCAGAGTCGCGTTTGGGGCAAACTTCGGCGGCTTACGGTCCAGTGCTCGGATTCACATTTAATCTGTTTCAGCCGTGGGAGATGAATCAGGACGGCACTGCCGAATTGACCATGAACCACATCGGTCGCCATGAACTTTCGTTTTCCTACTTGGGGGAAAGCTTCTCAAATGACCCGGCGCTGACCTACGCACCGGACAATTCGTTCAGCGCCAACAAGCGCTACATTCGCGGCGATGGCGGGGTATTTCAGATCAAGGAAGACCCGGTTAATGCGGGCACTTACTACGCGATCTACGGACGCGAATTCGGCAGCATGAACAGCGGCGGCATCCTTCGCTTTAACGGCGCAGCCACCCTGAACGCGGAGCAAATGGCGTTTGTCGACGTCACGCAACCTGAAGTTAACCTGTCGGTGCCTGGTGGTCGTTTGCGTGATCCCTTGCCGCTTGCATCGGGTGGGTTGGTCGCCGTTCATTCATCGTTCTTGACCGTCGGCAACGGCATTGATTTCCGCCTCACGGAAATGCTGCCAGCCGCCAACAATATGATGGTCGCGGGTGCGCCGTTAACCACTGGCATCAGCAAAAGCGTGACATGGTGGTTGCCCGACACGCTCATGAGCTACAGCGGTGTGCTGTGGGAGCTGGAGCCGGTTGAGATCGTGGCGCGCGCCCGGCCGATTCCGCGCATCGAACCTCTTGATCCCACCGAAAAGCTAGTGCTGGTCGAGGAATCGGTGGATGAAGTAGCGCTGCGCACATGGCTAAAGGCCAACGATCTTGCGCTGATCGTCACTCGCGATCAAACCGAGCGTGACCGCGCCGACACGCAGCAGCCATATAACCTGCGTGTCCCCGGCGTAGGTGGCGCG
>JBBRVM010000624.1:0-2268 GCA_038246865.1 Burkholderiales bacterium | reverse complement strand
GATTGAAGAGATGAATTACATCGGTACGCCACCGCCGCTCAACCCGTCAATCACCGCCACAAAAAATTACTTTCAAGCGCTCGACAACTTCATGCGCGTGTTCGCGATCAGGCCGGGCGATCGCGTGCTGATGCTGACCGATCCGCTGCTCGATCCGCGCGTGGTCGACGCGATTGGTGGTCTCGCCAAGGCCCGGGGCGCAACGCTTTCAGCGTTCATGGCACCGAGCACGACGTTGCCTGGCGTACCGGACGAAGTGAAGCCATTGATTCAGGCCGCGACGTTTGTGGTGTCCACCTGGTTTTGCTCGATTGAAGATCCGTTCAACGTCGCCATGCGCAAGGCCGGGCAGCGCTGGGTCAAGATCACCTACTTTCGCGACCTCGATTTGCTACACACGCCGCAGGCGCGTTTTCCGGTCGAACTGGTCGGCGAAATCATTCGCGCGACCGAGCGCAAGTTTCCGAAAGAGCAGGACTTTAAACTACGATTCTCCGACGTGCGCGGCAGTGATCTCACGATTCCGTACACCGCCGCGATGCGTGACGCGATGTTCACGGGTAACCGCTGGCGCGGCATGATGACCGCGACCGAGCCTGGCTGCTATCTGCACTATCTGCCCACGCACGGCCCGAATTTCTGGGACAGCACGGCGATGAAGAACGACACCCATTCTGTGTTGCCAATCAACGGCGTGCTTTATCCGCAGTGGGCGATTGGTTTCGAAGCACCGTTCGCCGAGAAGATTGCCGTCGAGTTCAAAGACAAATTCGTCACCGAAGTGCGCGGTGAATCGGCGGACGCAAAGCTGCTGCGCGAGATGCTCGTTGGCGGCAAACTCATTGAAGGCGGCGGTTGCGGCTTCAACCCCAAAGCCCCGCGCCACACGATTTATCCGGCGGGCTCCAATTCGCCCGGCGCGCTGCATTTCGGCATCGATCTCGCGAAGCCGAGCGATTTCATTCGCAAAGTCATGCCGAACTGGGAAGAGCCGCCCGTGCATCAGGATCTCGTCACGTTCGACACAACGGTGACGGCCGGTGAGAACGTGATTATTGACGCAGGACTTCTCACCGCGCTGCGCGATCCGGTCGTGATCAAAGCGGCTGAAATGTACGGCGATCCGGTGGATTTGCTAGAAGGGCGCATCGACTAGCGCGGCCCGGAAACACTGACAGCAGACACGGGAGACCCTTAGCCGTGCATGGATTGCCCGCGAGTGCGGCAAAATATCAACTCACTCACTGCGCGCCGCGCTTTTTCCGCACGGACATCAGCACCATGACTTACGCCGTAAACGACAGCTGCATCAAATGCAAGTTCACCGACTGTGTGGACGTGTGCCCCGTGGATTGTTTCTATGAGGGCGAGAACATGCTCGTCATTCACCCCGACGAATGTATCGACTGCGGCGTCTGCGAGCCAGAATGCCCGGTCGACGCGATCAAGCCGGACTCCGACATCGCCGACAAGTGGATCAAGCTAAACGCCGAATACGCCGTGATCTGGCCGAACATTGCGCGCAAAAAGGCTGCTCCGCTGGATGCGGATGAGTGGCGCGACAAGAAGGACAAGATGGAGTTCTTCTCGCCGAATCCGGGGAAGAAGTAGTCACTTTCCAGCGCAATCGATGTCATGCAAGCCTCGGTATCGCACTCCTCGCTCTGTTTGTCGCAAAGTTCTCGCTGGTGGATATTTCGCAGAAAGAACAGTTGCCATGGTCCCGCGTGGAAGCAGACCGCCACCTATGACATCAGTCTAGTTCGCTCCGAGAGAATTTACTCTCTGACTTGCTCGCAGAGCCACTCACGTAATTGTTCGACCCTCAACACTAAGAGTGTCTTCGTTTCTGTGTCCCAGCGCCTTTAACAAGCCCGTGACCACCGCATCCTCCGGGTTCCATACCGCACCGTTGCGATTGGCTTCACAGTACCTTGTGTTCCAAACCAGCGAGCCACTGAGTCCCGCTGGGTTCTCGAATCGCACACTCCTCCGCTCTTGGTCTGTGGTTGCTTGCGTAACCATCGATTTGTTGGGCTCCCAGAACACCTCGAATATCTTTTCATCCGCAACCACATCCTCTTTCTGCTGTGAAACGTAGGCTGAGGCATTGGTCACCAACGTGTCAAAGCCATAAGTGCTGTTCTCGCCAGCGAAACCATGAATGAATATCAGTTCACTCCGATCTGCAATCTGGTGCTGATCAGCAAACCGGTCAAAAGATACGGCCTCAGCTTGATGAGCTTTTGCATTCCAGTCGTGCTGGTC
>JBBRVM010000623.1:0-2269 GCA_038246865.1 Burkholderiales bacterium | reverse complement strand
GCCGCGACTTGAAGTGACAAACGGATCGCAACCCATTCCTCAGCGGTAAATTGCAACATGCGCACAGGCTCTCTGCCAGGGATGGCGGATCGGCAGACGTATACAGTGGTTAGACTTGGGAGGCGATCAACGGCGTACTAAAAACCCGGCGGCCTCAAACACATGCGCAGCGTCCGGGCCGGCGAGAAACTCCACAAACCCAGCCGCCTCAGGATGATCTGCCTGCGTCGTGACCGCGGCCGGATAAATGATCGGCGGATGTGTCGCTGGATCAAATATCCCAAGCACTCGCACGCCCGGTTCAGCTTTTGCATCCGTCGCGTAAACAACGCCTAGTGCCGCTTCTCCGCGAACCACGAAGGCAAGAGCGACCCGCACGTTTTCGGCCGGGGCAAGGCGATCGGCCAGCGCGTCCCAGGCTTCGAGCGCCGTCAGCGCCGCTTTAGCGTATGCTCCAGCTGGGACTGTCTGCGGATTGCCCAAAGCAAGGCGACTACTGCCAACCAAACCAACAAGTGCCTTTGCAACGGTAGGGCCGGGTCTGAGATCGATGTCAGTCTTAGGTGCGGCTGCGGGTGCCACCAGCACCAGCGCATTCGACACGATGCGTCTTGGTTGCCCTCTGAGCAGCCCCTTGGCAGCGAGGTAATCCATCCAAATCGTATCTGCTGAAACGAATACGTCCGCGGGGGCCGCGTTCTCAATCTGGCGGGCAATCGCTCCGGAGGCGGCGTAGGAATACCGAACCTCGATGCCGGTCTTCGTCGTCCACAGGCGACCGACGTCATCAAGTGCCGTCCTTAAGCTCGCGGCGGCAAAGACGGTAAGCGGAGCCGGTTCCTTAATTCCATCACGCGCATGACCAGTTGCCTGCGGCAACGACAGAACTACCGACAGCGTAGCGAGCCCGGCAATCGGTACTATCAAGGCCTTGAGACAACGCATTCGGCAATGCCCACTCGTCGTCGAGGGCCAAAACAGGGTGTTACAGCGACCGCGTCAGTGTTCCAGCAGCCAAGAGTGAATAAGCAAACAAGAGGGCCCAGAACTCATGGCCCTGGATCAACGGTACATTGGCGCCCGCAAACTTGATCATCAAAACCGCGACCACCAGAATGATAGAAATCAGAAACGTGATAATGCTTGGTGCTTTGAGGCCCATGAGTCCCTCCCGAAGGCGTTGCTGCTGAGCAGCCGCGGTCTTGTCTGTTCGAATCATTCCTTGTGGTTAGGGGCTTTCGGCCGCCGGTTGTAGTGCAAATCGGCCGCAGTCAAAGCTTGTTGCCATGAGTTCAAAAGCTAATCGCTTCAAACCAACAATTTATCACCGCCCGTCGCGGCAGCGGTCCGAGCAGTATTTGACCTCGTCCCAAACCCGCTCCCACTTTTTACGCCACGTGAACGGACGCCCGCACGTCGCGCAGGTTTTTTGCGGCAAGTTCGCCTTTGACGGCTTTTTTTCGGGTTTGCTTGATCCGCCGCGCGCCATCACGCGCTGGCGCGCGTCTGGAATTGCCGTGTCGCCGAGACCAGTTCGTGCGTATTGCCGGGCTCCGTCATCGCGTGGCCGGCGTCCGGTACGATGCGCAGCTCCGCCTGCGGCCATGCTTTGTGCAATGCCCAAGCATTTTCAACCGGCGTCACCACGTCATAGCGACCGTGCACAATCACACCTGGGATGCGGGCTAACCGGTGCGCGTCGCGCAGCAGTTGATCGTCGTACTCCAAAAATCCACCGTTGATGAAATAGTGACATTCGATCCGCGCAAACGCGATGGCGTAATGGTCAGCACCAAACGAGCGGATCCGATCGGCGTCCTGCCTCAGCGCTAGCGTGGAGCCTTCCCATACGCTCCAAGCTTTCGCCGCTTGCAGTTGCACGTCTTTATCGGGCCCGGTCAAACGCCGATGGTAAGCCGCAATCATGTCGCCGCGTTCATCGGGCGGGATGAGGCTCTGGTAGGTCTCAAAAGCGTCTGGAAAGAGAGCGCTACAACCGCGCTGGTAAAACCATTTGATCTCTTGTTGCCGCAACAAAAAAATGCCGCGCAGAATGAGCCCCGTAACGCGCTCGGGGTGGGTTTCGGCGTAGGCAATCGACAACGTCGAGCCCCACGAGCCGCCAAACAGCTGCCAGCTCTCCACGTTCAAATGTCGGCGTAGTTTCTCCATATCGGCGACGAGGTGCCAAGTCGTATTGTTCTCACGGCTCGCGTAGGGCGTTGAGCGGCCGCAACCGCGCTGGTCAAACAGACTGATGCGATAGTGC
>JBBRVM010000622.1:0-2273 GCA_038246865.1 Burkholderiales bacterium | reverse complement strand
TGGCCATAGCGGGATCGGCAGCATCGAGCTCGCGCAGGGCAATCCCACCGCTGCTCTCAAAAGTTTTCAGGCAGCAATGTCGGTCGCGCAGACACTTGCGTTAGCCGATCCCGGCAATACAGAGTCTCAGCTAGTTGTAGTTGCATTGTCGTGGGCCATCGGTAATTTGAAAGGCGATTTTGTAGCAGATGCAGAACGGCTGGCGATGCTCGTTCGCGGTCTTGCTGTGCTGGAAAATTTCGAAAAACAAGGACGAATGGGGAAGCCCATTGAGGAGGCGTTGGTTAACTTTCGCAAGGCAATTTCGGAATTGAAGTATTGATCGGGCAGGTTAGGGGCATAAATGGGGGGCCCTCGCGATGAGAGCTTAGGCTGAATTGCTTCCAGCAACGCCGCACCATAAAGCGTTCAGCATTTACGTGAAACGCACACCGCACTGGGGCCAAGAGCACAATAAGTTGAGTATCGACTGTGTAAAAAAATTGCGCTCACCCCGCCAATTGGTGATTTCAGTTATAAGCTAATAGACGCTCGTTGGGCTGGTGCGATGGCTTTGCGCCGTCGCGCACGCAATTGGAACGCCTCACCATCCCAACCCCAAACTAACCCCCGCCAACCAGCTTCGCCCCGCCGCCGGTTCAAAGTATCTGCGGTTCGCTTCATTTACGATCACGGTGCCTGCGTAGGTTTTGCCGCTCAAGTTGTCGCCGCGCAGAAATGCGCTCCACCGGGCTTTGCCCCATTGCTGCTGCACGCCGACGCGTGCGCCGAGCAGCGTGACGGCGTTGACTGATTCGTCTCCGACATCGTTGGCGATGATGCGGCCCTGATGCTGAACCTCTGCGGCAATGTAGACGCCGCTTGTGTGTGTCAACTTCAGTTCGGTCCACGCGGCGCGGTTTGGCACGCCGGGCAGGCGATTGGCAAAAATTACTGCGCTTGCACCTCAAAAAACGCACTGGCAGTACACGATTCAAGCGCTGCAAGTAGCTGCGGCAACAGGCCCAAAATTTCAGGCAATCGATTGCGCTTTGGACGAAGCACGATGACGGCGATCTTTCTCGACGTCAACGATTGCTGATACATCATGTTGACGTCAGCCGTTACGAACACGTCAAACTCTGATTCGGCGACCGTGACTAGCTGCCCGTTGGCGTAGCTCGACCAGCCCATCTGACGTACCGTTTTCACGTCATGCTGCAGGAGTGAACGCGTAAGCCGCCAATCAACGCATTCGTCCAGCAGAATCTTCACGGGACAGCAGCAACCAGACGACTTGCGGCCGCCTCCAAAAACGCTACGGCGTGAGCGTGTGAGACAGAGGGGTAGCCTTCAAGAAATTCGGTGAGCGAGTCGCCAGCCTCGATGTGATCAAGCAGCACTCGTACTGGCACGCGCGTGCCAGTAAAGACAGGGACGCCACCCATCACGTCGGGGTCGACAGAAATGATTGGAGAAGGCGCGGATAGCATGACTGAATCCTGAATGGCGAATGCGATGTCTGACTATACCCGCCGGAGGAATGTGGCGCAAGTTACTGTTACCTCCGTGCGTGATCTCCAGGAACAGACGCCGCAGAGAACGAACGGGTCGGCTTTCAAAACTGTTTAGTTAGCGTTGCGTCAAATTGTGGATTAGAGCAACCGCGACGATTAGCGATGTGGCCGCGCACTGGCAACGCTCCCACAGCTCTAACCGACCGGCATTTGATACAGCGCCTTGCCGGAAGTCGCGTTGCCGCTACGAACCCCGCAATTCCGCCCGAATCGTCCCCCCACCACATCGGCCAAACGATGTCCCTGCGCAAATTGGGCAAGCGCTTCGTTCAGCAGGCTCTGATAATTGCCGCCGGTTTTTTCTGCTGGTAGTTTGAAGATCGCGAGAGTGGTGTTGTCTACGCGCATCGTGATTCGTGATTTGCCGCCGGTTTTGGCTTGCAGTGCGGCGAGCGCGGGGATATCGCTCACCGGCAGCGCCGCACTGAAGTCGGTGTTGGCGTATTGGTTGAATACGGGGTCAGAATTGGGCTTCATAAATGCGCCTTTGCGGTTGGTTGGTTTTCCAGGCTGAGATGATGCGAATGCGCTCGATGCGTTCAGTCCACACGACCACGAAAATGCGCGACGCGCCACCCATGCCGAGCGTGATGTAACGCGATTCGTCGGTGGTGTCGCTATCGATTCGGGTCAGGGCGTATGGGTCGAGCAACACCGCGCTTGCTTCCTCGAATGTAACCCCCCGTGGTTGATTGGGTTGAGCCTAGCTTTTTCGGG
>JBBRVM010000621.1:0-2284 GCA_038246865.1 Burkholderiales bacterium | reverse complement strand
GCCCCTTTCATCCGGGGCGTATCGTGGATTTGTCCTACGCAGCAGCGAGGCGTCTTGGCATTGCGCAGGGCGGCAGCGGTGAAGTACAGTTCGATCTGTTGGTATCGCCGTTCCAGTCAGCTGCGCCAGGTGAGTCAGTGATCGCATTCGCTCAGCCACCGCCCGTTCCTGTTGCGCCAGCCGACCCGCCCGCGATTGCCATTTCACCCATCCAACCGAGCTCCCAAGATTTTTATTACGTTCAATTGGGCGCATTCGGAAACTTTGCCAACGCTCAAGCGTTCCAACAGAGAATGAGCATTGAGTTAGCCACCACCCCGCGCGTACAACAAGTCGATTCGCTGTTCCGGGTGCGCTTGGGGCCATTCACGGCGCGTGGTGAGGCGGAAGCCGCGCGTGACCGAGCACAATCCGTGCTGTCGACACCGCTGATTATTTCTTCTACGCTTGCCCGATGAAAAAAACTGTTCTTCGCCTCGTCTTTGCGGCCTCAGTGCTTGGACTTTCAGTATTGAGTATGAGCGTCCGCGCGCAACTCACTATCGACATCGTCGGTGTCGGTGCCCAACAAATTCCGGTGGCGGTCGCCGGGTTTGCCGGAAATGACGCGCTGGCGCAGCAAGTCTCCAGCGTTATTGAGGCTGATCTCGCGCGAAGCGGTTTGATCAAGACGGTAAACGCGGCGGGCCTGCCACGAAGCGGCGACCTGACGGCAGTGCAATTCGCCGAACTGAAAACGCGTGGCGCCGATGCGACCGTGATCGGCGCAGTGCAGCCAGGCGATGCTGGCATGGTGAGTGTGAGTTTTCGCCTCGTTGATGTGCCGAAGCAAACCCAACTCACGGGCCTCAATTTCAACGTCGCGGCGAGAGATTTGCGCGCCACGGCCCACCGAATTGCCGACATCATCTACGAACAGCTGACCGGCGAAAAAGGCGTGTTCAGCACACGGCTCGCCTATGTGTCGAAATCACCGGGGCGCTTTCAGTTGATCGTGGCCGATAGCGACGGCTTCAACGCGGTTCCTGCGCTCAACTCCTCTGAGCCGATTATCTCGCCCGCCTGGTCGCCTGATGGCAGTCGCCTTGCCTATGTGTCGTTCGAGGGCCGCAAACCCAGCGTTTATGTGCAAAACGTCGTTACCGGCGCACGCACGCTGCTGGTTCGGGCTGCGGGCAATCAGTCCGCGCCCGCATGGTCACCTGACGGCAGCCGCATTGTTTATGCCTCATCTCAAGCGGGCGGCACACAACTATTTATCGCCAATGCCGACGGTAGTGGTTCGCGCCGTTTGACCAGCAGCGGCGCGATTGACACCGCGCCAAACTGGGCACCGGACGGTCGCATTTATTTTATGAGTGATCGTGGTGGTTCGCCACAAATTTATCGTACTTCCGCTGAGGGCGGTAACGCCGAGCGAGTGACGTTTGAAGGCAGCGAAAATGCCAATCCGCGCGTCGCTGCCGACGGCAAAAGCATGGTGTTCGTGAAGCGCGAAGGCTCACGCTACATGCTCGCCGTGCAGGACTTTGCCTCGCGGCAGGTGCAGGTTTTGACGCAGGGGCCGGTCGATGAATCGCCCTCGTTTGCGCCTAACGGAAAACTAATTGTCTATGCGTCGGTGTATAACGGTAAAGGCATTCTTGCTGCCGTATCCGCCGATGGACGCGTCAAGCAACGGCTTGGCGCAACGAATGCTGATGTGCGCGAACCGGCTTGGGGTCCATTGCCAAAGTAGCTGCACGGTTGCACAATGCGCCTGATCACCCAGGCACAATTCGCCTGATGATCGGGGCACCGCTTACTAGATTGACATAGTCGACCTTTGTTGACTTCGCGCAGAACCGGGACACCTTGTCCATCTCGAAAGGAAACTTTATGAATCGTCTCTGGAAATCTACCCTCGCCGTGCTCGCAGCAACCACACTTGTTGCTCTGACCGGCTGCTCGTCAACCCCTGAGGCGGCGAAGCCTGTGGAAGACCGCACCGCGACAACGACCGGCGCGGCGACTTCGGGCGCGGGCGCATCCACCAGTGGCGTCGGCGCGACCGGCCCTGCGGTTGCCACGGTCAACGCTGGCACGCCCGGTGGTGCAGGTAACAGCGCGCTACGCGATCCGAAAAGCCCGCTTTCACGTCGCGAAATTTTTTACGATTACGACAGCTTCATCGTGAAAGACGAATACAAACCCTTGCTTGAAGCGCATGCGGCTTACCTCAAAGCCAACCGCAACGCACGCATCAAGGTTGAAGGCAATACCGATGAGCGCGGCAGCCGTGAAT
>JBBRVM010000620.1:0-2287 GCA_038246865.1 Burkholderiales bacterium | reverse complement strand
TCTGGGCATCCCGACGGCGCGCCGCAGCGCGTTGAACGTTAGACCACCTGCACAAAGCACTACACGAGGCTGGATGATTTCAATCTGTCTAAGTGCGTATTTGCGAGCGCAGTAAAGAGCGTCGGCCATGGGAACACGCGCGCTAATTCCACCACGTTTGATAAAGACAAAAAGATTCGTGATGTAGGCATCGCGGATCTCAATCCCAAAATGCCGCCGCAACAGATCAATGAGGTTCTTGTTCGTCGCTAAACTGGGCGTGTATCCGAGCTTTACCGCATCCAGGTCGAGCTCTCGCTCAAGCATGTCCGACGAACTCCAGTCCTGGAGCAACACCATGACGTCTGCATCGTGGTTATGGGCTGATATGGACCACGGCGAGACGTAGCTGTGCTGATCGTAGGCGTCATTTTTGAATTCACTCAAAGCATGGTGCGTACCGCGGCGATCGCCTTTCCGGGTCACAGCGAGGTCGTGCAGCGCTTCTGCTTTTGACACGCCGCTCCCCTCACCCACTTCGCTGCTCGCCGCGCGACGAATAGATCAGAAGCCGAAGTCTGCATCAATCCGTGTGGCCGACCGGCGGTCACGAACATAGATTATGCGCCGAACGGTTCGACTCCGATCGTCGCATAACCCGAAGTTATCGGCGCATCACGGCCCGCTTCATCCCAACTCCGGAATTCGACCCGACGGGCAATTCGTTGCCCGTTAGCTGACATTCCCTGGAGTGATGTGACCGGAAGCTTCTCGCCGAAACCAGACGCACCTGTAAGATTTGCGGCGCTTGCCTGACTAACCCCTCAGAAGGCGTTTTTGCGACGCCTCATGATGATGGACTTCGGTTATGACGACTAACGATATTCATACGCGTGCAACGCGCCTCCAGGCCCAGGTTCGCGGCCGCAATTACCTCGAGTACGCGTGTTCCGCGCTCGTGGTGCTCGCTATGGGATGGATGGCGTCCCTTGTGCCGGAGCCAATCGTTCGCATCGGCGCGCTTTTGATCGCCCTCGGCGCGATCTTTGTGTCGTGCCAGTTGTTCATTCGCACCCGTATCCATGCGCCGAAGCGCAATCAGCCGAGTGAAATTGGCGTGGCGGAATATCGCGCGGAGCTTGAACGTCAGCGTGTGGCGCTCTTGAGCGTTTGGCGCTGGTATCTTTTGCCGTTCGTTCCTGGAATCGTGGTTTTCGTCCTCGGCGTAGCTTTTGCGCCGTCGGCGGGCATGCCGATCCTGGCAGGCATTAGCCTCTCCGTTACGGGCCTGGGCTTTGCGGCGATCGTCATGGGATTTGTCTGGTTGCTCAACCTGCTGGCTGCTCGCACCCTGGAAGCGGATATTCGGTCGCTATAGTTGCTCGCGTAAGCAGCGCCGCTGTCTCACGATTGACAGGGTCGCTCAACTCGTGCCGCCAATCGCACTCTGCGAGCTACGGCGTGATGTCGCCGGAAGTGGTCGTAGCGCACAAGAAATCGATCCACTCGTTCCTTACCCCGGCGGCGGCCGTCGTCGATCTGCTGACGCGTCGCAGCGCCGATTGGCATCCTCCAAGATGCAGCCGCGCTCCGCAGTCACGCAACTTAGGATGGCGTTCGAGCCCGGCTCGCCAGCGTGGTAGTGATAGCCCAATCCTTCCGTCACGTGGCCGTTGCAGGCATCTAGATTTTGCGGATCGGCGCCATCTGCTAGGTGATGCGCGTAGATTTTATATCCATCCAACGCAAAGCCAATTTGCCGCCCATGCGCATCACTCGTGTGGGCTCATGCAGCTGCGGCTCGAGCGTATGCGGAAGGCCATGGCCATAGGAAGAAGAGCGGCCAGGTCCAAGCGCTCAGGGCGCCCGATTGCTTCGCGGCAGCATGAGTACCGCCTCCAGGCCCCCCGCCGGGTGATTGCGCAATGTCAGGCGCACACCCGCCTTTTGCGCCAGCGTTCGTGCAATGGTGAGCCCCAGGCCAGTACCGCCCGTTTCGCGCGAACGAGACCCTTCTAAACGGTAGAATGGTTCGAACACCCGCTCCAATTCCGCCTCAGGAATACCCGACCCATTGTCGCGCACGAGAACCATAACTTCATCGTCAAGCAAGTGCGCACTGAGCACCACGGCGCCTGCATAGAAAATCGCATTGTCGATCAGGTTCTGTAGGCAGCGCTTGAGGGCGTGGGGCCGTACATGCACGTCAACAGCGCAAACTTCGCCCAAGCTGGCGTCGTGGCCCGCTTCCACTGCGTCCTCGACGAGACTCTCCAGCAGCGAGCTAAGATCAAGCGCCGCGATGTCC
>JBBRVM010000619.1:0-2302 GCA_038246865.1 Burkholderiales bacterium | reverse complement strand
TGGCGCGGCTGGCGGCGGCGGTAGGCTTGCGGGTTTGCCTGACAGCGCATGAACCGACGCTCGACAAGCTGCTGTCGCGCAGTTTGTTCACGAATGAGTGAGGCAGCGTAACTCATGACGACGGACAAGCATGCAGTGATATGGACGCGCGTCGGCTCGGCGCCGCAGAAGATGGGCGTGCTCACGGTTACCGACACGCAATGCCGCTTCACCTATGACGCGGATTTTCTCGGCGCGGGTCTGCCGGGACTGGGAGTTCTGTATGCGCCGTCTTTTGTCGGCGCCACAACCATCACCTGGGAACGTTCGACGTATTTCAATCTGCTGCCACAACTGCAGTTCCACATACCGCCGGCGGGCGAGACGAATTTTCAACGCCGCCTAGTGTTGTCGTATCTCGAACAACAAGGCCGCAAACTCAAACCCGGCTTCGACAGCGACTGGGCCATTCTGCTGACCGCCGGGCATGGCGGCATCGGTCATCTCGATGTGTTCGAAAGCGACGCCAAGGCGCAGTCCTGGTATGCCGACAAGACGCCACCGCCGCTGATTCCGATCAGCGAACGGTTCGGTTTCTCGCTGAAGGAATTTCTGACGTGGATGGATCAGGATGCCGAGGCGCTGTTGGCGGCGCTCGGACCGACACCGAGTGTCGGCGGCGCGATTCCGAAGTTACTGTTGTCGATGCCGGCAGCAGGTTGGGACGGGCGCATCGGTCTGCCAAGCCGTGGCGTGAACGAAGGCCGCTGCGATGTGGTGCTGAAATTCGAGAAAGAGCAGTACCGCGGCATCGTCGAACTGGAGGCGCTGACGCTGGATGTGCACGCACAAGCCGGTTTCGCCGTACCGCGCCACTGGGTGACTGAGATCAACGGCATTCCTGCCATCGCCATCGAACGCTTCGACCGCGACGCCAACGGCCGCCCGCTGTTCATGGAAACAGCCTACGCCGTGATGGCGACGGGCGATGCGCGCGTCACCCATCACTACAGCAGTTCCTACGACGCCATCGGTCGCGCCATCGATCGTTCGCCAATTCCACTGGTGTCGGATCCGCCGGTAGCGAAGCGGCAGCTGTTGCAGCGTCTGTTGCTTGCATTCGTTACCGGCAATGGCGATCTGCATCTGGAGAATCTGTCGCTTCTGCAACGCGATGGTCAGCTCGGCTGGTCGCCGGTCTACGATCCGACGCCGATGCGTGCCTACAGCCGGCACAATATGCTGGCGGTGATGCCATTCGGCGGTTATGGCGATGCCGACAAGGCCGGTGATACGGTTGACTTTGCGACGGCGTTACTGCAACTCGCCAAAGGCTTCGGTTTCACGCGTGCGACGCTGCGCGACATGATCGAGGAAACACTCCGCGTGACGGCGGATTACGCGGCGCGGGTCAAGGCGCTGGCGACAGTGCCGGCGGAGAATAAAAAGCGCTTGGTGCAGATCAACAAAGAGATGCGCGGGAAGTTGACGGAGCTTGGGTGATCGGATACAGCAACCGGACAGCCTAATGCGGGTTGATAAGCGCATTCTATTGGTTACTGTGGTTTGGAAGAACTATTCTTATTCCGTAGTTCTTGAATAGAGAGAGGTGACAATCATGGACAGACCAATGGCAGATGCAATGATCCACATCGATGAAACCTTATCTGAGGAATCGCTGAAGAAAATAGAGGAAGCCGTACGCGAAAACGAGTGTGTCATCAGCGCCGGCGTACCCGCCGGCAATATGCACATGATGCTGGTAGCATACAACCCTGAATGCGTCTCCGCGAAGGACATTCTGGCGAGGGTTGAAAAAGCAGGCGTTCACGCCGAATTGATCGGCATGTAGACGCGCGCTTCAGAAGCAAGGCGTCCAGGTCTCTTCGAGTATCTCCTGCGCCCCGCCATCCCGATGACGGACGATCTCAAGGCGTTCGGTGCACGCGTGCTGCCGGCGTGAGAGGGCGCAGGGCACAGATACACAGCCAGCATTGAATCGGCGCGTGGTACGCGCCCTACGTACCTTCTTGAACCGATTCGTGTTCAGTGGTCGCGCTGCGCTTGCCCTGCAGGGCGTTGTGCAGCGTATACCATGCAAGTGTTGCGCATTTGATGCGAACGGGGAATTCCCGCACGCCCAGCAACGCCTTCATGGAACCGGGCATCTCCTCGGCCGGCGCTTTGCCGATGAGTATGGCGTGCACCTTCTGCAACAAGGCCTCGGCCTCCTCGACGCTCTTGCCCTTGACAGCCACGGTCATGATCGAGGCAGAGGCCGTGGAGATGGCGCAGCCGCCGCCCTCAAACCCGATGTCGGCGA
>JBBRVM010000618.1:0-2307 GCA_038246865.1 Burkholderiales bacterium | reverse complement strand
TGACCGCAAGCCGCTGATTGCGTTACATTTCCTGACCTCCTTTCGAGGTCCCCGCCTCATGTCCAAAACCACAAAATCAACATCAACCCCACCTGCATTCGAAGCCGCGCTGGCGGAACTCGAAAAAATCGTCGAAGCGATGGAAGAAGGCCAGATGCCGCTGGAGCAGTCGCTGGCGGCGTACAAACGCGGAGCGGAATTGCTCAAGGTCTGTGGGGAGCCAATGCGCCCAATGACCGCGCGCATTTGCGGGGCCTGAGGCCATTTTCTGATAGGTGCCGCAGGTACTCGAGTTCGAAGGTCGGATGTTGTGATATTAATGCAGTTATTGACTTATACTGCTATTTTGAAACACAATATCTCTCATGCCCCCCCCGCAAACCAGCGAACAGGCTGTCCTTCAGCTCGCACGCCAGCACCCCCTGCTGCGCGCGCGCGACCTCGCCCAGGCCGGCCTGCCGACAGTGACGCTGACCCGGCTGGTGTCCGCCGGGAAACTGGAAAGAGTGGGGCGCGGCGTCTACAGCCTGCCCAACCAACCGATAAGCGAAAATCGCTCACTCGCCGAGGTGGCGATCCGGGTGCCCCGCGGGGTCATCTGCCTCATTTCAGCGCTGCGCCTGCATGACATTGGCACCCAGGCGCCGCATGAGATCTGGCTCGCGATACCCCACCATATGCTCTCGCCCCGGATCAGCCAGCCCGCACTGCGCGTGATTCGTATGTCCGGCCCATCCCTGACCGAAGGCGTCGACCGGCTGAAAGTGGACGGTGTGGAAGTCCCCGTCTTCAACGCCGCCAAGACCATCGCCGACTGCTTCAAGTTCCGCAACAAGATCGGCCTGGACGTGGCGCTTGAAGCCCTGCGCGAGGGCTGGAACAGGCGCAATGTCACAATGGATGACCTGTGGCGCTACGCTGCTGTCAATCGTGTCGCCAACGTCATGCGCCCGTACCTGGAATCCATCGCTGCGTCATGAGCAAGAACCGCGCGGCTTCGATTCGTGCCCGACTGAAAAACCGTGCGGACGCAGCGAAGCAGGACTTCAATCTCACGCTCACGCACTACGGCCTGGAACGGCTGCTGTACCGTTTGTCGGTATCCAAGCACGCGCCGAACTTCCTGCTCAAGGGCGCGTTGCTGTTCATGCTGTGGTACGACATCCCGCAACGGCCGACCCGCGACGCCGACCTGCTCGGATTCGGCCCCGAGGACACCAATTCGGTGGCGGCTGCTTTCCGCGACATGTGCGCGATTGAAGTGGATGACGGTATTGCTTTCGATGCGGGCTCGGTCAAGGCAACGGAGATCCGCAAGGGGGCGGGTTACGGCGGCGTGCGCGTCGAGCTGCGCGCGATGCTGGACGGTGCGCGCATTACGCTGCAGGTGGATATCGGCTTCGGCGACGTTGTGACGCCAGCACCGGAGACGATCAGCTATCCCGTCTTGCTCGACGATTTGCCGCCACCAAGTCTGCGTGCGTATCCGAAGCACACGGTCGTCGCTGAGAAGTTTCAGGCGCTGTGCACTCTCGGCATGGCGAACAGCCGCATGAAAGACTACTTCGACCTGTGGGTGCTGCTGCGCGAGGGCGATCTGGAAGATGCGGAACTGATACGCGCGATCCAGGCTACGTTCACCCGCCGTCGGACCGCGCTGCCGGAAGGTGTCCCCGCGGGGTTGAGCGATGATTTCGCCATGGATGCCGGCAAGCAAGCGCAATGGCGGGCCTTCGTGACCAAGAACAAGCTCGATGCCATGGCGCTGGGCGAGCTGGTGCAGCACCTGCGAGCAGCATTCCGGAAATTGAAAATTTTCTAGCCCGGTCTCTGCGATTGACCGCACTGGCCGCCGAATCCCGATGAATCGCCGCCCTTGCAGAGGACCGCACTCAGGGCCGAGTCAAGCTACTGTTTGAGGACCGGTTACTGGCTGTCCGGAATGAACTGACGGTAAAAATTTGATCGAAAATTCTTCGTGCGACAAGCACTTAAGCGATTTGATGCCGGCATTTTTTGGGCGTCATTTCCAACAGCAGAAGGACTTGTTGACGCTGCCAAGAAGCGTCGCGAGGACCGATAGATCTCGATACATCTCGAAAGGTGCCTCGTGTCGGGGCATCGATCGTCCTCGATAGATGCTGAAAGCTATTTCGGGGTATCAGATGAGATTGACGGTAAATCTGACGGTAAAAATGCTACTCGCAGAATGAAGTTCTAAATGGGACAATGGTTTAGATATGCCGTTAATGATCGAGTGGGAGTAGGTTTATCTATGTACTTGAATATATGTAGAAATAGTTGAGC
>JBBRVM010000617.1:0-2313 GCA_038246865.1 Burkholderiales bacterium | reverse complement strand
TCGGCCATCATGAACGTGGAGCCGGTGTTCGCGCTCGTCCTCGCGTGGTTGATCCTTGGTCAGACGATTGCGCCGATTCAGGTCGTGGGCGCGTTGATCGTAGTTGGGACCGTGATGACGCTTGGGTTGAGCAAACGTTGACGTCGTTTCGCTGTGCTGTTCCGGGAGCGGCTCAGCGTCCGTTCCAGTCGCACTGAAGCCGATCTTCGTCAAATTCGCACTGCAGCTTTTCGCTGTACCCCATATTTCATTGGGGATAGAGTGGCAATAAGTCAATTATCGACTCTAACCGGTTTTGACCTCTATCCCCCATAGAATAGCGGTTTCAGCAAAAAGTTATACAGGCGCCCGAAGTCGTCACGAAGTCGTCTACGGCATAAAATTGCATGCACACAAAAACACAATCACCGACACAGGTCCCCATGAACGAAATCGCCCTTCCTGCCGCGTCCGCTGAACTGCCATCACTACCCGACCGCCTCGCCATCGATCCCCGCAGCCCGCATCACGTTGCCGCTGTATTCGAGCGCGACATCGGCATTCGCTGGAACGACAAAGAGCGATCCGACGTCGAGGAATACTGCATCAGTGAAGGCTGGATCAAAGTCGCAGCAGGCAAAGCGCGCGACCGCAAGGGTCAGCCGTTGATGATTAAGCTAAAGGGCAAGGTTGAGGCGTTTTATCGGTAGCGGGAACTTGTAGCGATCCTATTGGCACTAGCCTCGCACGTCAGAGATAGAGTTCACCGGAACGCGGTTCTTTGACGCGAACAGCCTGCGGTTTGCGTCTTACCGGGTCATGCGACGAGACGCGCCGCTTCTCCGCTTAACCTGCAGCGACGATGAAACAAGAAACCATCGAGTTACTCCATGCCACCATGAACCGGATCAACGCGGTTGAGTTGGCGACACGTGAGGACTACTACGCCTATTTGTTAACTCAGGGTGACGACACCGACACCCTTGAGGCGCACGTTGCAAAGTATGCAAGTTTTGTGAAGTTGGGGACGCCAGCCAGCGAGCAAAGTATCGAGGCGCTGCGCAAAATGTCCGGGCCGACGCTACCGGATTCATTGCTGCACTTCTATCGTAGCGTCGGATCGATTCATGGAGGTGATCAACTCAAGGGACTGGTGCTGCATTCTCCAGAGACTGTCGTCTTAAAGCGGGCACCCAATCCGGAAAGTCCGTGGGACAGCGTCGCGTCGATGGGTCTGGTCGACATGATTCGGTGGTCATGGGGAAACGACAGGTTTGAATTCGATCCTGCCAGCGGAGATGGCTTGACGCAGAAGGAAGTTGACGACCTCAACGCGCAGTACAGCGTGATTGGCTGGTACACCGTGTTGGAAGGTGAGGGTTGCGAATACCTCATCTTTGATCGCCGTGGTGCTTTTGCGACGCTTTTCTACCACCAGGATGCATTTGACGAGTTGTACGCGGACTCATTGAGACCGATGCTGGGCGGCGAATTGAGTGAATCTGGCTCATTTGATGAGACGCTGGTCAAATTACTTGTCAACGCCGAAGCTGACGAGTGGGAAGAGCTGGACGAATGAGCCTGCGCTGTCCGCCCCGCTTAAGCTGACCAGGTCAGCCGCAGGTTTCATCGCGAACTTCGCGCAGCGCGCCTTCAAGCACTCCGTAGTTCTACGGAGCGCGTCAAGTAGCCAACCGAATAGTCAGCACGGCCAATAAAACCTAACGTTCTACCCATCGCGCAACACTTTGATTGCGCTGAAAATCAGGGAGAACTTTCATGCAACGATTTACAAAAATTGCCCTATCCATCGGCGTCGCCGCGACGTTCGTCGCTGGAATCGCACACGCACAAACTCCAAACTCATCCGTTCGCACTGAGCGCAACATTTCGCTTGCCTTGGCGAACGAAATAGCGGCCGCAACCGTCACAGCGTGCAGCGCCAACGGCTACGAGGTCGCAGCGACGGTGGTCGATCGTGCAGGTGGTGTGCGCGCCGTGCAGCGCGCCGACAACGCCGGTCCGCACACGCTCGCTGCGAGCCAGCAAAAAGCGTTCACCTCGGCCTCGGCCAAGAACACCACGCTCGCCATGCACGACGGCTCACAAAGGAACCCGGCCGCGGCGAATCTCGTCTACATTCCCGGCTTCTTGCTGCTCGGTGGCGGTGTGCCGATCAAGGTGGGCAACGAGGTGATCGGTGCGGTCGGCGTTGGCGGTGCACCGGGCGGCAATCTGGATGAGCAGTGCGCGCTGGTCGCGCTCGACAAAGTCAAAGATCAACTCAAGTAACGCGGAGCGCATCAACATGAACCTGCGCATCTTTTCGCTCAT
>JBBRVM010000616.1:0-2324 GCA_038246865.1 Burkholderiales bacterium | reverse complement strand
CGTCTGATCGAGTTTCAATGAGCGCGCGGAACGTTACGGCGTTTTGATGCTTTGAATTTTCGTCGGCAAATTGCCGAAAACTGGTTCTGACTGATAGAATGGGGTTGCACCGATGAAACGCAATTTTTGGACGCTCCTTGGCGGTGCAGCTTTGGCCTGCTGCCCGGTCACAGCCCCGCTGATGGCGCAGGACACCGCTCCCAAGCCCGCGCTGGCGGAAGAGACGAGCAACGAAATCATCGTTGAAGGCTACACCGAAAAGCAGGTGCGCAATTTCCTATGGCGTGCGCTTATCGAGACCGGGAACACCATCGCCAAACGCACCAGCCCGATCTGCGTCGGGATCGACAATGCGTCGGTTGAACTTTCCCAGCCGCTCAAGGCGCGGATCGAAGCCAACTTGGCCGCGCTCAACATTGATGTGGGCAAACGGGTTTGCAAGGTCAATTCGATTGTGGTGTTCGACAAAGACGCTCACCGCTTCGTCAACTGGCTTGGCAAGCAGAACGCGGGTTTGGCCTTTGACGCGCTTTACCTGCCGGAAAAGCGCCGCCTGATCAAACCGGTGCGTCCAGTTTATAATTGGCATGTTGTCGCATGTGAACCCTGCGGCCAATCTTTCGGCACCCTGCAACCGCAGAACCGACTGGGTGCTGCTGGCGTAAACGAATTTCAGGGGGCTGAGTTTGGCCCCGGCGGTCGGGTGTTGGCGAGTATCACCCCGGCTGACAGCCAAATGACCTTCTCGGTGGTGGATTTCGACGCGATCGACGGTATCACCATCGAACAGTTGGGTGATTATCTGACGATGCAAATGCTGGTCGAATTCCGGCCAGATATTAAAGGCAGCGTGCCAGCGGATTCGATCCTGAACCTGTTCACCGAAACCGGTAGCGATCCCGATTCCGCGCCCGAGCTTTCTGCGCTGGACCGGACGATTCTGACAGAAATGTATGGTAGGAGCCGAAGTTTTAATCCCGGCGCAATCCGCGCTTCAATTGCGCGTCAATCAATTGGGCGGTTGGAAGAACAGGGCCAATTGGTTGACGTTGATAGACCTTGATCCCGGTGGCTACGCAGTGATCTTTGAAAACGTGTAGCCCGCCCCCAGCCCAACTATGAAGTGGTTGGCATCGCCGCGCAGCGACGTGAACGGCGTGTCTTCGCTGTCACCCACCAATCGCGAATAGCCGCCGATGCCGATCAGGCTGCACCCGACGTTCAGCAGCTTGCGATCAAGGTCGTAAGGCAGGATTGCTGTGGTCCCGAAGCGGTTGGGCCCGCCATCGGCGCGGAACTGCGGCAGGCCGGATGCCAACGCCTGCGCGGGGCCGACGGTGAAGTAGAAATCGGCAAAGTTGTCATCAACGAATTCGGCGCTGGCCTGCACCTGCACGGCCATCCCGCGTCCGATTGGCGCGGGGTAACCAATCTGTGATTCAATGATCATGCCGTTATGCGCGCCCAGCACGTCCCACCGCACCTGCGCCCCGATGGTCAGCGCATCGAACGGCTTGATCACGCTGGGGAAACTCACCCCTGCCGCCGCGCCAACCTCCAGCGCGGCTTCGAGCCGACCCGCGCGCGCGACCACTTCGTCGCTGATGCGGTTGTTGCGATCATTGCGAAACCGGAACGCGGGGCCGAAGCTGACACTCGGCGATGTGCGTGGGGCGAACGCGGGTTTGGGCGAATTGAGATCGAGCATGAAGCCGGGGCCATTGGGGGCGATGCCGATCCCTGCCACCCGGCCGACGATCAGTGGCAGCGGCAAGGCGATGTAATCGTTTGATTCGGCGTAACTCGGCACCAGTCCTGCGCCCAAGCCAATCGTTGCCCATGTCTCATCAAACACCGGCTTGAACGAAAAAGGCGCGGGCGCAGGGATCGGCCCTACCAGTCCGGTCGCAAGGGCAAGTGAATTGACGGCGTGTCGAGAGATCATGGAGCTATTCTTGGAGCGAGGCTTGTCAGAGCAAACTCGCAGCCGCTCTATTGTTTCTGGGTGATGTTGCAACGTTCTTTTGGGTGCGAGTGCGGCGGGCCGTAACACCGCATCATTGCCCATCGCAGCGCCCTCGCCTAGGGCATCACACGCATGGTCGATTCACTTCAAGCTCCGGTGTTCCAATCCGCCGCGCCGTATGACGTGATCATCGTCGGCGGCGGGCTGGCGGGCGGGCTGATTGCGCTGGCGCTGCACCGCGATGCGCCCGAATGCCGGTTTTTGCTGATCGAAGCCGGGCGCAGCCTTGGCGGGCATCACCGCTGGAGCTGGTTTGCCACCGATATTCCCCCCGCGGCGCAAGGCCTGATGGCCGGGT
>JBBRVM010000615.1:0-2326 GCA_038246865.1 Burkholderiales bacterium | reverse complement strand
TCATGGCGTGCGCGAAATTGGGGCCAGCGACCAATGATTCTGCGAGCTTGGTCGCTTCGGCCGACAATGCGTCGGATGCATGTAAGGCGTTAAAAAAACCCCACGCGAATCCCTCGTCCGACGTCATCGAACGACCCGTGAACAGCAGCTCGGCCGCACGCCCTTGTCCAATCATGCGAGGCAGCAATGCGCACGCGCCCATGTCGGCCCCGGCGAGCCCAACGCGCGTGAACAGAAACGCAGTCTTCGCGGTAGGCGTGCCTAATCGGATGTCACTCGCCAGCGCCATCATCGCGCCAGCCCCAGCACAAATCCCATCCACCGCCGCGATCACTGGCTGTGGGCACGTCTTGATTGCCTTCACCAGATCGCCCGTCATGCGCGTAAACGCGAGCAACTCCGGCATCGACATTTTGGTCAATGGCCCGATGATTTCGTGGACATCACCGCCAGAGCAAAAGTTGCCGCGTTCGCCGCTGATGATCACGGCCTTGATGTCAGTGGCGTAGACCAGATCGCGGAACAGATTGCGCAGCTCCGCATAGGAATCAAACGTCAACGGATTTTTGCGATCCGGGCGATTGAGCGTGACATGCGCGATGCGTCGCTCGGTTTCGCCTGACGTGGTGAAGCGAAAGTGCCTCGCCGTGTAGTCTGCCAAAGGCCTGAAGCTGCTCGCCATCGGGTTGTTTGCGTTCAAAGTACCGCCTCCGCTGCATTGATATGTTGTTTCACTTTGCCGAGCAGCCTGTGCAGCGTCTCGACCTCTCGTTCAGTCAAACCTGCAAGCGACTCAACGATCCAGCCCTCATGCACACGGGCCATTTCGGCAAAGGCTTTCTTGCCTGTGGGCGTCAAGCGAATCAACAGCGCGCGTCGGTCTCCCTGTAGCGGCACGCGCTGCACCATGCCTTCTGCTTCCAGCTGATCGGTGATACCCGTCACGTTGCCGCCGGTCACCATCATGCGGCGCGACAGCTCGTTCATCTTCAGACCGTCAGGCGAGCGCTCCAACTGCGCCATCAAATCGAAGCGCGGCAGCGTCGTCTCGAATCGATCTCGCAGACGGGATCGCACCTGATGTTCGATTAGCTGCGTGCAGGTCAACAGGCGCAGCCACAAACGCAGCGCGTTGTGATGATCCTCATGGGCTCGGGCTTCGAGGTCCATCGCTCATTGCTCCAACTGTTTCGCTGCGACTTCGGCCGGGCTCAAGCCAGCGAACGCTGCCGCCACGGCCTTGTCCTTCGCCAGATTCCGATAAAGCTGATCGCGCCCGCTCAAATATTGCTTCGGCCAATCAATCGCCTGACTGCCAAGTTTTGCCGCTTCTTGCAGCGTCCACGCGGGATCTGCCAGATGTGGCCGCGCCACCGCACACAAATCAGCGCGTCCCGCAGCGATGATGCTATTGATGTGATCCGCTTCAAACACTGAGCCGACGGCAATCGTACGAATGCCAACTTCGTTACGAATACGGTCCGCGAACGGCGTCTGGTACATGCGGCCGTAGACCGGTTTAGCGTCACGCGTGGTCTGTCCCGACGACACGTCAATGAAATCGGCCCCCGCCTCCTTGAACAGTCGCGCCACGACAATCGCATCATCGCCAGTATTGCCGCCCGGTGCCCAATCGTGCGCTGAAATACGCACGCTCATCGGCAAATGCTCAGGGAACGCAGCGCGCACCGCGCGGAACACTTCGAGCGGATAACGGCAACGATTTTCGATGCTGCCACCATATTCGTCGGTGCGATGATTGGTCAATGGGCAGATAAACGACGAGAGCAAATAACCGTGCGCACAGTGCAATTCAAGCCAATCGAAGCCAGCATGCGCTGCGCGCTCCGTAGCTGCGACAAACTGCGCGGTGACTTCGCGCATGTCGTCGGTCGTCATCGCCTTCGGTATCTGATTCTGCGGCCCGTATCGCACGGCGCTCGCCGCCAATAGCGGCCAGTTGCCTGCAACCAGCGGCTCGTCTGCAATTTCCCACCCGAGCTGCGTCGAGCCCTTCGGCCCGCTGTGACCGATCTGCATGCCAATCCTGGCGCTGGTAGAGGCGTGTACGAAACGCACAATGCGACCCCACGCCTGCATCTGCACGTCGTTCCAGAGACCGGCACAGCCGGTGGTAATGCGACCTTCGGGCGACGGGCAGGTCATCTCCGCGAACACCAGCCCCGCGCCGCCGAGTGCACGTGCGCCAAGGTGCACCAGATGAAAATCCTGCGGCACCCCATCGACGGCCGAGTACATCGCCATCGGGGAGACTACGACGCGGTTTTTGAGAGTGACACTGCGGGCGGTGAGCGGTAATAGCATC
>JBBRVM010000614.1:0-2327 GCA_038246865.1 Burkholderiales bacterium | reverse complement strand
GGAGGGATATTGTTGGTAGAGGCAACCGCCACCGTGCAAGACAATCACATCCACGACAACTACGGCTTAGGGATCATGATCACACGCTCGCAAGCGCCTGTGCTTCGCAACAATGTGATAGAAGACAATCGCGGTGCCGGCATTGCTAGCACTGGGTCACAGGGGGCGGTCATTGAAGGAAACACGCTGAGGAACAACGGCCAAGGTGCGTCGCCCAAGGAGCCAGACATCATGCTTATTCGTACGAGCGGTTTTCAGGTCAGCGGCAATGATTTTCACAGCGACAGGCAATCGGTTTTTGTTGGGCCCAACATCGCTCCGGCCGTTTCACGCCCCGGCTCATGTGCTGAGTCTCGCCACAACGTTCTTTACAACAACCAGTTTCGCGTCCTGCCTAGCCTCAATGCCGTCGAATTTGGCGGCGAATCTTCATCGCTTCCGTGCCCGTCGAATCACGCCACAGGTAATCTTGTTTTCGCCCTCACCAGATAAGAGATGGGCAAATCGAGGAAGGTGGGGTCGGCCGAGGAGGCCGATCGGCGATGGAGAGTGGAGATGCCACTAGAGTTCAACAACAAGCTCATGGCCCCTGGCGTGTCACTAGATTTCAACCCTGTCCACCTTCGCGAAACTGCTCTGGCCTCAAATCGAAGCGGTCCATCCAGCGATGGATCTGCATTCGGGCTTTGCCAAATTCGCGCGCCACGGCACTGATGTTGCCGTCTCAAGCCAACGACGCAACGGTTCGAGGTAACGATTGATTCGAACGGAGGCCTATATGAGACATGAGGAAATTCACCGTCGAATTGGGGCGGCCGAGAGCTTCGCGAAGGTGGCGGCTGCGATAGGCTGTTCAACGAAGGCGAGATAACCAGTTCTGGTTCAACGCAAACGAGAGTCTCGGCGTCAAGGTTCCAGGTTGGCAAGCCGATGTATACATACATGAAGACGAAAAGCGTGCGGAGCTTGGCTACGTGGGGTGGGGTCGCTGTGGTGACGCTGGTCCTTTCTTGCTTTGGCGACACTGACAAACTCTTCAGCATCGTGGCCGAACAAAAGTCCGTTGAGCTAGGTGGTGCCGATACCACCGTCATGCTGGGCCGCGGCCGCCAACGTGTTGAATTGTTCGTGCCTGCCAACGCGGTGCCCGCGCGCACGCAGGTGCGGGTGAGCGTCGTCTCGGGCACGGTACAGCGGGGCCGCAGTCCGGTTACCGACAATGCCATCTTGATCGAGCCTGTGGGTACCGCGTTCATGGCTCCGTCGCGAATGCGGCAGCTAGTGCCTTCACCTCCTGCCGGTCGCACCTATCGCGTGGTGGTTGTGCCCGACAACGGCAGCAGTTTTGTTGTTCGATCGCGCGCGCGGTTTACGCTAGCGGCCAGCGCCGATACCGATGGTTACGAGCAGTGGGAAGGTGATGCGACCGGCTCGGGGCTTTGGGGCCTTGCGCTTGAACTTCCCGCAGACAGTTTGAACGAAACGCCGGACGCTGGCGCCGCAGATGCAATGGCTGCTGGCACCGTGACAGGTTGCACCCCCTCCACGGCCGCAGGCTGCGGGCCAAACCAGACATGTGCCTTGAAGTGTTTGGCAACAGGGCAGGGCGAATCAAGCTGTGTAGCCGCCGGCACGAAGCAGCCTGGAGAAGTTTGCAGCGGCGTCGGTGAATGCGCGCCGGGCTCACAATGTTACGACAAAGGCTGTGGTGTCAGCATATGTCGGCGCTATTGCGCCACGAACGGGGACTGTCCAGCTCGCACCAGCTGCTCTACCGAGGTGTCGTGTCCCATGCCGCTCACCAACGGCGTGCAGCTCTGTTCGCAAGCATGCGATCCCAGGGGAATCGCACAGACGGGCTGCGCGGCGAACTTACGTTGTTTGGTGATGCCTGGCGAGGCGACGGAGTGCGAATGCGTTGCGCCTGCACGTGTGGGCGTAGATGGTGCATCTTGCACAGACAGCAGCATGTGCGCGCCCGGCTTGATCTGTGTGAACACCGGTGCACCCGTTTGCCGACCCATTTGCCGCTTAGATCAGCCCACCACATGCCAGGCGGGGCGCACGTGCCAACCCCTGACCAACCCGACTCACGTCGTGTTCGGCGCGTGCATACCATAAGCCGAGCAGTGGCGTTTTACCCGAAGAAACTCCGGTGCGTCGAGCTGTTCACCTTTGCTATAGTCGTATATCCGGCGTAGCGGCTCAGCGAACCTTGCTTAAGAGATAGGCGGAGAAAAACGTGCTTCGATTGCTGAAATGATCGCGTTGCGGAGCGAATTGATGTTTCCGTTCACTGACGCTGATGCGAGTTCTTTTTCGATGTC
>JBBRVM010000613.1:0-2328 GCA_038246865.1 Burkholderiales bacterium | reverse complement strand
TGGCTGCGCGATAACGTGCGCTTTCCCTCGTCGATGGTGGACCGCATCGTACCCGCGACGCGAGCGGAGGATCGCACCGATGCTGCCCTCATGCTCGGCTTCGAGGACCAGGGCGTCGTCCGCGCCGAGCCGTTCGGGCAATGGGTCATCGAAGACAATTTCGCAGCCGGGCGACCCGCGTGGGAGCAGGTCGGTGCGCAACTCGTGACCGACGTGCGCCCATTCGAGAAAATGAAGCTGCGACTGCTCAACGGCTCGCATTCACTGATGGCCTATCTTGGCTATGTCGCGGGTTACGAAACCATTGCCGAGACCATCATCGACCCGGCGTTCGAGCGTTTGGTGACGGCATTGATGAGTGAGGCCGAAGCCACGCTCGCGCCCATCCCCGGCGTTGATTTCGCGGCGTACCGCGCGCAACTCATCGAGCGTTTCGGCAATCCGGCCAACGCTCATCGCTGCGCCCAAATCGCCACCGACGGGTCACAAAAAATTCCCCAGCGCTGGATCGCGGTGGCAGACGAACGCCTGGCCAAAAGCCTCGACGTAAACGCATTAACGCTAGCCATCGCAGGCTGGATTCGCTATGTCTACGGCAAGGACGAAATGGACATGGCGATCACAATCTCCGATCCGCTAGCCGCCGACTTCGCCGCTATCGCAGCCAAGCATCCCTACGATGCGCTCTCGTTTGCCGACGCCGTGCTGCGCCTCGAACCTGTGTTTGGCGCGCTGGGTCGCAATCCGGCGTTTGCCGCACCCGTAAAGCGCTGGGTCAGCCAGCTTTTTCGCGATGGCGTACAGGCTACGGTGGAGTCTGCTTCTGAAGTTTCAGCTTTTCGCTGAAACGGCCTATGCATAAGGGCTAGACCAGTTTTTTGCGTGATATCGAGTTATCTTCAATCCCTCGTGCAGACTTGCTAAAAAGAAAAAAGCTTATGGGTTCCGTGAGCTGATTTTCTGCCACGATCAAGCAAGAAAAAATCGTCGGGTAATGGAACGCAAGGGGGGGGGGTTCGCCGAACGAGGCTGTACTCGGTCAACCGCAAGCGTTCCACCCTACGCGGCCTCCGCAGACGTAACATGGCCCCAAAGTCGTCATGCTGTCGACCCTCGCAGACCAAAAGCGCACGGCATGGGCTCCCGATCCTCCAATGTGGGCTAGCGCACATCGCTACGGGTCCGTGACCGCCAGACTCCAGCTTCCGCCGCAAAAGTTAACATCCGTCAAGCTCTCGCCGGTTTTCGATGCGAGCCGTCGGTTCATGGTCGAGGCGCGGGCCGTCGGCAAGTCACAAAGACGCTTCCGGTCGCTGATCGTCGGCAGCATCCAACCAATGTGGCAAAGAAATTTAATCGAACGCAGGGCTCATGGTCATACCTAAAAAAATCTCGGTTGAACGACTGATCCTCACGGGTCTCGCTTTGACGCTGGCGGTGTTGCTGCTGGTGGGCGGTATCGCCTGGAACATCGCGGTACCGATGGCACCCTTCAAGTCGGCGGACTACACCCGTCAGGTGATGGCGACGCTAGATCGTTTGCGTTTTCAGATGGATCGGGCAGAGTCGCGACAATGGGCTTATTTTCTGACGCGCGACAAAAACTTTCAGGGGGAGCGTGATGTCGCGCTGGCGGCGGTCAAGTTGACCTTTGACGAATTGGCTGCATTGACGCCTGACAACAGCGAGCAGCAGGTGCTCATCAAAAAACTGCGAGTCGCAGTTGATACGCGAATTGGACTTTTTGCCCCGAGCGAGTCAGTGTTTGAGCAGCAGGGGGTCAACGCCATGGTGCCACAGATCATCGCAGGTCGTGCGGCGAATGAGAACGTGCGTTCACTCCTGCGCGAGGCCGCAGCTGCAGAAAACGCATTGCTGATCGCGCGCAAGGCAAGCGAAGTATCGCGCCTCAGGATTGTCCTTGCCAGCATTGCCCTGCTGTTTGTTTTTCTGGCAGTGCAGGCGCTGCGCATTCGAAAAACGATCCGCAGTCGGGAAGCGGAAGAACAGCTGGCGCTGGAAAAGCACGGGGCAATGCTCAAGACCGGAGCCCTGCAGAACGCGATTTTCAACAGCGCGAACTTCTCCAGTATTGCCACCGATGCGCAAGGCGTGATCCAGATTTTCAACGTCGGCGCCGAGCGCATGCTCGGCTACAAAGCCGAAGACGTGGTGGACAAGAGCACGCCCGCTGACATCTCCGACGCGCAGGAATTGATTGTTCGCGCCACCGCGCTCAGTCAGGAATTAGGCACCCGGATTACGCCGGGCTTCGATGCTCTCGTGTTCAAGGCCTCGCGCGGGATTGAGGATATTTACGAGCTGACC
>JBBRVM010000612.1:0-2329 GCA_038246865.1 Burkholderiales bacterium | reverse complement strand
GCTCGCCCTGCACCACGCGTTTTGCTTCGTGTCGTACAAGATGACGGAGTTCCGAAAGTACGTTGAAGACGAGGCCAAAAAGGGTGCGTTTGCAGACTTCGAGGCAGACTGAGCCGTGCCCGCGCCGCTCTCCGGTGACGCCATCTTGCTGCGGGCGTTTTCGATGCGGTCGGCCACGCGCGGCGAGAGCAGGCGATCCAGCGCCTGCGTTTGCAGAGCGAGCAGCGTTGTGTCGAGCGATCGGTCTGTGGGCGGCGTAAAGCCGCGGTCAAGCGAGTCTTCGACCAGGCGACTGACGAACTCGGGCTTCAGGTTGAACCCGTTCGCGTTGAACAGGTTGTCGGTGATCAGTCGCAATGCGACGCGCTGCTTTTCGGCCGGTACTGGCGTGAGTGGCGCACGATCGCTACCCGCCTGATCACGCAGATAGACGACGCCGCCGACGTACTTCGCCGCGATGCCCAACGCCAGCCGCATCTGCCCGAGGCCGCTCTGGAAGTTACGCGTCAGCGTGTCATAGCCTTCGCCAACCGGCAGTTGCCGCTTTTGCAGGCGGTCGAATAATTCACGCGTGAGCGCTATGCGACGGCGCGCGAATTCCAGCGGGTCAGCGCCAAGGTCGCGCTGATTGACTGTCGGATCCATGCCGTCGCCGTCACCCGCCACCTCTTCGTCAGTGCCGTACGCGAGCAACGGTTCAGTGCTGCGTGCGGCGATGCGCGCGAGGTCCGTTTTTTCGCTGTTGGCGGGCAATTCGCGATACGCGTATTCAATGGCCCAATAGTCGTACGGGCCGATGGTGCTGCGCACGTACTCGCCCTGCGGCTCTTTGTCGAGCGCGACGTTGTAGGCTTCGTAATCCATCACCGAGCCGCCGAGACCGTTGGCGCGAGTGAACACCGGATCGCTCAACTGCGCCTGCGTGTAAACCGTTGACGAGCGGAAATTGTGGCGAAGACCCAGCGTGTGTCCGACCTCATGCGTGACCACGCCTTTGAGCGTGGCGAGCACGATGCGCTCGGCCTCTTTCGGGTCAAGCGCGTCACCCAACGACGCCGCGCGCATGGCCATCAGATCGAGCGCAAAACTCGCCTCCTGAATCGCCGATTCACCGGAGGAGCAAAGCTCGGGACTCATCTCACCGGTGCCAACCAGAATGTCACGCGGCAACGCAGCATTTCGGCTCGACGGCAGGAAGCCTGTGTCGCTCGACGCGTCATACGCAGCGTTCACGCCGGTCATCGCAGGCATCGGACGCGGCGACTGATTATTGGCGCGCCAGCGTGGCAGCGTGACCCAACCGTTGCCGATGGTGATGTCGGCATCGAGAATTTCACCCGTACGCGGGTCAGTGCGCGACGGGCCAACGGCAAGCGCACCGTCAGAATAATCGACGTACCAGCGCACCGATGCGCGCCCGGTTTCATTGGTGCTCCACTTGGCGTCATCGGGTTGTTGCTCCACCCGAATGGCGTCCTTGAAACCGAGCTTCTCGAACGCTTTATTCCACTCCAGCACGCCTTCTTTCACCGTCTCGCGGTACTCAAGCGGAATGTTTTTATCGAGCCAGTAAGTGATTGGCTTTTTCGGTTCTGACAGGGCTGCGCTCGGGTCTTTTTTCTCCAGCCGCCAACGGTTAACGACGTAGCGACGATTATCGGTCGCGTCCTTTTCACCAAACATCCACTGCGTCTGGTTAAAGTGTCCAACGCGACCGTCGGCAGCGCGTGGGCGCATCGGCTCATCCGGCAATTTCGACAACGTGTAGAACAGGCCAACGAAGAAGCTGCGCGCATCCGGCACGCCATTGATCGGACGTGGCTGCGGCGCAGGCGACGGCGTTGCGGTCGGTGGCACAGGCGAGGCTACCGGCAATTTCGGCACCGAAAAATGCGCGGTGACATCGAACGTGGCAGCGTCGTCGCGTGCGCTGGTTTCCTTGAAGTACGAGTTCGCACGATCCAGGCTGTAGCCCGCACGATAGACGCTATCGAGCGTGTACGTGATCATCGGAATGTCGCCAAGCAACAGTGCGTTGGCCTCGACGAGCACAGATTTTTTCTCGGGATGCGGCGCGCTGGCAAGCGTGGCCGCCGACAGCAAACTGTCGCTCGTACCTTCGGCGGTGGCCAAGGCAATCGGCGTCGCGGGTTTAGCGTAATTGCTGAAATTGCGCGCGATCAGCTGCACGTTATTGCCGATTTTCTTGAACGTAATGATGTTGCCGCGAAGCATTGAGCGCGCCGTGGACACGCCCACGTCGCCCATCACGCCGCGACTCATATTGGTCTGCAAATAGTAGAGCTGGTCGAACTGCTCGGGCTTGATC
>JBBRVM010000611.1:0-2348 GCA_038246865.1 Burkholderiales bacterium | reverse complement strand
GGCACGGATTTATCAGCGCGCGGAGTTAGGGGCGCGCTTACGCCGCTACGGGGGTGGGGGTGGCGGTTCCGGACGGGCCGGGAGTACCTGCATCATCCGGGGGCGGTAGCGCACGCCCGCTATCGCGATTGATACGCCGCACCCAGATCAGCCACACAATCAGCACGTCGAGCATGATGAGCGCTTGCCAGATGTAGAGATGCGCCCATTCGAACGCGGTCATGTTCCACTGTCCGAGGTAGAACAGGCTGATGATGCGCACGACGTTCAAGCCCTGCACCGCGAGGAAGCCGATGCCTAGGCCCCAGAGCTTTTGCTTCCATGTTGATGGAAACGCGAGGATGGCGGCGACCAGCACGAGCGTGGCTTCCACGCCGTTGCAGCCCGCCTCAATGCTCACTGCGAAACCATTGGTGGCACTTCGCAATATCTTTCCGGTAGCGATCGCGCTGGAGTCAAAAATCGCGACCAGTTGCGCACAAAAATGAGCCAGCCCGTTAGTCCACGGCGTCACAAAATAGTCCTGTCCCCAAGGGGTGAGTTGTGCGCCGAAGAGCACGGCTTGAATCACGAGAAAGAGGATGAGAAAGCGGGCCATGGGTGTGAGTGCCAGTCAGGACGGATGAGGTTGAAACGGAAACCCTGAATCGTAACCGATGCGCAGGAAGATAGGATAGCCGCACGGTTCCCGGCGTGATTCCACCGATTTACGATAAGCTTTTCGCCGATACACACTCTTGGAGACACCATGGCACGGTTTTGTTCAATCGAAAAAGCATCGCTTGCGACGTTGGCGCTGATCAGCGTGCTTGCGCTTGGCGGATGCGCGTCCATCGTGCAGGATCAAAAGCGCGCGATGCTGGATCGAAAGTGTCAGGAGCGCGTGGTGAGGATGTTGAACGCGGTGTCGCCGATCATCGCGGAGTCGAACGCGCCGCAGAAGTTTTGTGGCTGTTTCACCGAGAAGCTCGAAATCGCAAAACTTGAGACCGATATCGATGGCGTTAAGGACATCGGCTTGAACCCCGAAACGTTGCGCTTTGTGACCGAGTACATCCCGACAATTCGCAGCTGCGCCAAAGAAGCGGGCCTCTGGAAAAACTGAGTTTCGCTAGCCGATATTCTGGAAATCGCGGCTTTGTGCAGCGTCATCGACCGAAGCGACGGCGACAGCGTCTGGAGTTTACGTATTCAGCGACGGCGCGACAAATGATCGTGCGGCACCGCGAATGCCGCTGACGATAAATGCCTGCAGGTGCTGCGCGACGTTGGGGTCAGCAGCGACGTTGACATCCCCGGACAAACGCACAAGGCGCCGATCGCTCAGGTAGTGCAAGCGCGCGCCCAGCGCGAACTGGTAGCACCAGGCCGCCTGCGCCTGCGTGAGCTGGGGGAATTCTCCAAGAAGCGCTTGCGTATCGCGTCGATGGATTCTGCGGTGATCGGGTCAAAGAATTCGCGAATCGCGCGATCTTCTTCGGCACTCTGCTGCGTCAAGCCGCGGGTGACGAACAGCGCATACGATTCTCCTTCGGGCGTGCCCCGTGCCTGAATGACCGGAATGATCATCGCCTCAACAATGTTGGTCAATGGGTCGCCGTCCTGACTGGCGATTGCCGCGTGCAATCCCCGGCGTCGCGCCTCAATGGTGGCGCTCAGGTGCCCGAAAATGGCGTCGTATAGCTGCTGTTTTTGTCCGAAGTAGTAACCGACCAGCGCGAGCGGCACCTGCGCGGCGTGTGCAATCTGGCGGATGGTGACGGCGTGGTAGCCGAAGGTCGCGAACAGGCGCTGCGATGCGTCGAGGATGTTCTGGCGGCGATCCGGGCGTGCGTCGGCAATCGTACCGGCGGCTCGTGGTTCAGAAGTGGGCGTGGTCACCGGGTCTCCGCTCGTGCGGCAAGCGGACGCGGGATCAGACCGTCACGCCGAAAAGTTAAATGCTTTGCACAAGAAGAAATCTTCATAACAATGAATTTCGCAAAAAACATATCACTCGAATTCACAAAAGTGATTGCCACGATACCCATCCGGGCCAGGGCAAGCGCAGTACCGCAGTTCCACCGAATTCCCACCCGGCGTGATTGCGCCTTGCATTTGTCAAAATCCACTCCACGTCATTACATTCGATAATTGACATATGCAGCGCAGAGCCCTGCTCAAGTCCCTCGCTGGCACCCGTTTCACCGGCAGTATCGTTATGGGCACCTCTAATAATTCATTTTTTGGGGATGCAGTGTTAGGAGCCCGGAGCGCAGCAACCGCAATGTACGCCCTGGTACATGAGGATTGCGAGCACCGCGCGACGACACAATGCGCCCCACAAATGAATTATTAGAGGTGCCTTT
>JBBRVM010000610.1:0-2358 GCA_038246865.1 Burkholderiales bacterium | reverse complement strand
GTATGATCACGCCGCCGCCACCGCCAAACACCTTGATATGCCCCGCACCCGCCTCGCGCAGCATATCGATCATGTATTTGAAGTATTCGACGTGGCCGCCCTGATAGGACGACATGGCAATGCCGTGCGCGTCTTCCTGCAACGCGGCGTCGACCACTTCCTTCACGCTGCGGTTGTGGCCGAGGTGAATGACTTCGCAACCGCTGCCCTGAATGATGCGGCGCATGATGTTAATCGACGCGTCATGCCCGTCAAACAAGCTCGCCGCCGTCACAAAGCGGACCTTGTTTTTCGGTTTGTAAACCAGGTGTTTGCTATCGAGATTAGACATAACGCGCTCCGGCAGCGGACAGAAGTTCAGCAAGAAGCAGATTGTCGCAGAAATCGGCCCCAAGTTGACGTTAACGTCAACTTGGGGGCGACTCTCCAGTCAGTGCACTGACTGCTTTAAACAGCGCGCCGATTCGACGCTACTTTGTCCTACATCAACGGGGGTTTGCGTCCGACACGCCACATTAGTGGTGTAGTCATATCCTGAAAACCTACTCACAAGGAGTCGCCATGTTCAAGAAAATATTAATCCCGATTGATGGTTCTGAACTCTCAATGCGTGCCGCTGGCTGCGGTATTCAGCTCGCGAAAGAGATGAACGCTGTAGTCGTGTTTGTTCATGCAATGGCCCCTTACATCATCCCGTATTCAGCGGACGTCGCGATGATGGACAGCAAGACGCAGAAGATGTTCGAGGACGAAGTAAAGGCGGGCAGCCAGAAGCTCTTGGATGATGTCAAACGGCTCGCCAGCGGCGCAGGTGTTGCCAGCGAATGCATTCAGGCTCCCACCGGTCGACCTGAGGTGTTGATCGAAAAAACGGTGCGCGAGATGCACTGTGATCTGGTGGTGATCGCCACGCATGGGCGCGGCGCAGTCGGACGATTCGTCATGGGCAGCGTAACTACGCGCCTGCTGCCGAGTTGTCCGGTACCGGTGCTGGTTTATCGCGACGCTTCAATGTCTGGCGACGCATCATGATTGAGTGAACAGTGAGCCGATGAAAAGCTCACTGTTACACACTGTTACCGAGTGTTCATCGTCCGTTTGCAGGTGAATCCGAAACTTACTACTATGCCAATCAAGGCGTGGTTTTCAGGAGACACATCATGCACGCGTACGTATCCCCGATGCTTCAGAACAACCGTCAGAGCGCTCCGATGCCGCTCATCGCCGGTGCCATTTCGCCACGCGAGTTAGGTCGGAGCGGCCCGCTTGATGAAATCGTTGCACTGGGCCGGGTGCGCATGGTGACTGAAGGCACCGCGATCCACCGTGCAGGCGACGCGTTTCGCTCTATTTTCTACATTAAATCGGGTGCCGCCAAACGCGTGCTGATTCAGGAGGACGGGCGCGAACAGATTTTGGGTTTCCCGATGCCGGGTGACATTGTGGCCATCGAGGCGATTTCTGCTGGAACGCACAGCACCACAGTTGTCGCTCTCGATATTTGCGCCATCGTAGAAATTCCTTTCGAGGCGCTTGAAGCACTGGCTGCTGAGCGAGCTGATGTCGCGCGCTTTCTGTATCAGCGCATGAGTGCCGCGCTTCGTGAAGAGCACAGCTGGCTCGCAGCGCTTGGACTATTTAATGCGGACGAGCGACTCGCTGCCTTTTTGCTTGACCTCTCGCAACGATTCTCGGCCCGGGGATTTTCCGCACAACGCTTTATGTTGCGCATGACGCGCGCCGAGATCGGAAGCTTTCTTGGTCTGACGCTCGAAACAGTGAGTCGTGTTTTCTCGCGCTTCCAGAAGTTGGGGTTGCTTAACGTGACGCGCCGAGAGATTGAACTGGTCGATATGGCAGCGCTTTACAAACTGGCACACACGCGGCCAACGCACTAAAGCTGGCTAGCGCTTCAGCGCTTGCCGGATCGCGCGCCCGAGTTGATCGCGTGAATACGGTTTACGCAAAAAACTGATGTCCTCGTCAAGGCCGAATTGCAGCGGCAGCGCGCTCCGCGCATAGCCGGATGCGTACAACACGCGTAGCGTCGGTTTGAGCTTTTGTAGCGCGGTTGCCACTTTAGGCCCGGTCTCGTCACCCGAGAGCACCACGTCGGTAAAAAGTAATTCAATGTCGGCGTTGGCGCGAATGCGCGCGATGGCCGTGCGACGGCTGCTTGCCTTGAAAACAGTGTAGCCAAGTGTTTGCAGAAAATTCACTGCGACATTCATTACATCGGCATCGTCCTCAACCACCAGCACGCGCTCTGATCCGGTAGGCGCAGACGCGGGCGCCCTGACCGTGGTCGCTTCATGACTCGCGCCTGCTGCGACCGGAAGAAACAAATTGATCGTGGTG
>JBBRVM010000609.1:0-2359 GCA_038246865.1 Burkholderiales bacterium | reverse complement strand
CCATATGCCCAGCCCCGTAACCCCGTGTTACGTCCGCCCGCTCGCTTTGCTGTCCCAAGCGCCGTTCAGCATCGTCTATCCCGGTGCAAGCGTCACCAGAATGGTTCTGGTGATGCTCTCAACTCTGGGAGACTTTCATGATTGCACGTTCCATCTTCACGAAAACCGCAGCCGCAACTCTGGCCGCGCTGGCCATCGCGTCCAGTCAGGCGCAGTGGCAGGGCATCGCCGCCAGCAACGCCGCATTTGATGCAAAGCTCAACGCGCAACTCGGCGCGATGCAGCGTCAGAACGCGCAGTCGCAGCAAGCGCTTTGGCAGCATCATCTCTCCGCGAATGGACCGCGTGTTCGCGCGCAATATGCACAAATGCGTGCGTCCGGTCGCGCCAACATGAGTTTCGAGCAATTCGCGTATTGGGACTTGATGACCGCTGCGGGCACCAACGTTCAGGGCGCTTTGCAACATCAGCAACACCAGTTCGCCGGTACGCAGCGCGCGAACGCCACCGTGCAGCAGGGGTATGCCAGTTACAACGCTGGCTGGGCGCAGAATAGCGCACGGCAATCGGCGGCGGTGGCGAACTACACGAATCAGGCGATTCGCGGCGTCAGCCCGTACGTCGATTCATCAGGCGGCAGGGCGATGCTGCCGCACTATCTTGCGCAAGGACAAACCTATCAAGGTGGCGGCAACACCTATGCGCAGGATGCTCAGGGTGCGTACTATCGGCAGCAGAACAATGGTTGGCTTCGGATGGATGCGGTGCCGCGTTGAGCGCGATTGGATCGATTCAGGCAACATGCTTTAAGCCTTTTAGCGACCTGGATTCCACGCCAGCTGTCGCTATCGTCCGAGAGTGACAGGCGGCGTTGTCTGACATGCCGTCGCGCGGTCAGGCAATACCATTCCCATCATTCGTTACGCATATTCCTGTGCACTCTGTTGGGCGAATAGAAGTTGACTATGTATCAATCTCTCATTGTTTATCCCGTTTCACGTGTTCGCGATGGCGGGAAGCGTAGGCATGGACGGAAGGTGGCTCCCGCCAAGGGTTGGCGGCGCGTCGCGGCATTGGCATGGTGCGCGGCGTCCAGCTGCGCGTTTGCAGTTGGCGCGAGTGTTGGAGTATCGGAAGGGCGCAACCCACTGGTTCAGACTTCCCTCGGGGAGCGGTCAGGATGGCTGGTTCTCAGCCCTGGTGATGGTCTGGTACTCATTGAACCACCGTCGGGCATTCCCAGAGAGCCCTTCTTTGCAGTCAGCGAAGCGACGCAGTGTCGGGAGAAGCCTTACCGCTTTTGCAGCGATCTCTCGAAATCCGAATTTCGTCTGACTTCGCTTCGGTTCATGGTGCCGGAAGTGCCTGGGCTGAAAACAAAGAGCCTGACCATCCGCCGCAACAGTGTTGTCGTGAATTACACGTTCCGCTGACGTCTGGCGACAAATTTGATTCAGGCAGCGACGGGATTGGTGCCAGTGGTGGATACCGGCTGCGGGTCGCGCGCAGGCAAAAACGACACGGCTAGCGCGGTGAGCGCTGCGATGACCGCCATCGTTAGCAGCAGCGCCGTAAAGCCACTGGCTTTCACGAACGGCCCAAGAATCCACACCGCCACCGACGAAATGCCAAAGCTCACCGCGAGGCGCACCCCTGCCACGCGCGATCTCATACTGTCGTCCACGAAGCGGGCGATGATGGCGTCGGTGAATGGAATCGCGCCAAACACAAACGTCATGTAGGCGACGGCGAACACATAAAACAGCCAGCCCTGTGCGTTCGCGGCGAGCACGAAGCACACCACCTGCGCCGCGACAATCGGCAGGAAAATTCGCTTGAGCGGGAAGCGATCAATGAGCTGGCCAACGACGACTTGCGCGATGGATGCGATGGCATAAACGCCGGCGAGCAATAACCCGAGCGTGGCCGGATCGCTCGCGATGGCGGCGACGCGCTCACGCAGCAATTCGCCGTTGCCATTGGTCGTGAAATTGAAAATGAGACTGCCCAGCGTGGTCGTGCAGGTGAGCACGGCGAACACGCGCACGGCGGTTGCGCGGTCAAGTTGCAATGGATTACCGTTTTTTCGCTTTGCGGGAGACGCGGTTTCCTGTGGCACTTTCATGGCGAAATAAACGCCGAGCACGAGGGCAAAAATTCCGGGTACGACGAAGGCAGCGCGCCAACCGACATGCTTCACCAGAAAGCCGGTTAACAACGCGGCCACCGCGATGCCCAGATTGCCCGCGAGCCCATTGACTCCGATCACAGCGCCGGCTTTCGGCGCGCCCTGCAACAGCATCGGAATACCGACCGGATGATAAATCGCGGAGAACGCGCCCATCAATGTCAGAGCGAT
>JBBRVM010000608.1:0-2370 GCA_038246865.1 Burkholderiales bacterium | reverse complement strand
GGCGGAACGGCCACTGGATTGCCAGGTTCTACCATCACTGCCGCCAAAATCGCCGGAATCTGCTTGGCTAAGGATCTGCGAAGCACGCGCGTTTGCGAGATCTCGAACAAGGAAAGTTCCTTCTTCGCCAACTCTAAACTGCGGCTGCGATCGACCCATCGGGCCCCCTTGACTGAATCGAGGTCGACTTCTTGATACCGCGTACGGGCAAAAGCTGCAACGAGGCCAAAATAGTCTCGTCTCGAAATCGGATCCGTCTTGTGATCATGGCAGCGAGCGCACGCAACAGTTAGACCCAAAAAGCCGCGGCCGAGCACATCCACCCGTTCGTCCCACTCATCTTGCACTGACGTAAGGATACCGTTGGCAGCGTAGAACCACGGACCAAGAGCGAGCCACCCAGTGGCAGCACGCCATTCCAGATGGCTTCCCTTAAGCTCCCGAAGCGATTCATGGTCGCCGGCCAGATGCGCCAAAACGAATTTGTCCCAAGGCAGATCCTGCGCAAAGCTCTGTAAAACAAAGTCGCGGTATCGAAAGGCCCCGGTGTGAATCACCGTCTTGCGGAGTACATCTTCTTCAGCGAAACGCATCACATCCAACCAGTGACGAGCCCAGCGCTCACTGTAGGATGGAGACGAGAGCAATCGCTCCACCGCTGCGGCAAAGGCATTTGGTCCCTTTTCTTCGGCAAACTGGTGTTGCTGGTGCATCGTCGGCGGAAGGCCGGTAAGGTCGTAGGTAACTCGCTTCAACAGCGTGGTGGCCTCTGCTGGTTTCGCAGGAATGATGCCCTGGGCCAAGAAGTGCCTTGCCAGGATCGAATCAATGCCATCGCCCGAGTCTGGGAGAAGTTTCGGCAAGGGTGCCCATGACCAGTGCGAAGACGATGAAGGCTCGTCATCGTCGCGATGCGGGTTCCCTTCCTCCGCATGCGCTTGGCTCATGCAGAGCATGGCCACAATCGCTGCGCCAAGTGGCAAGCATGCCGTCATGAACAGTTAGGCGCTGCCCGGACCTCGAATTGGAAAAGAATATGTTCCTGATTGTGGCGCCGCGGGTTATGCGCCTTAACACGTCGATGACGTGAAGGACGTGTCGCTGAGTTCAAACGTCACGCCACGCCCTTCCTGTATCGGCGTGTCTTTGCACCGTTGCCGCGTTCGGCTACCGAATGCGCATGCGCTGTAGCAATGTGTCGTGTTCGACGCCGTCACGTCCCAAAGCACCTGCATGTACGCCGATAATGTCGTTGTTCTCGTCCAGAGCCTCTGTGCCATGGACAAATCTATTTGGCGTTCGCAACGTGCGCCAGGAGACGACCCACTCCAACGCTGAAGATCTGCGAACCTTGAAGGACCTGATCGATGCGTCGACGTCACGCGCTCTCGCTGCCAAGGCGACCTACGCCTTATCGCCTTGGTCAAGCCGGAGGCCACTTGATTGCGGAGCTTTACCGAAGCCGTGTGCTCAGCACGAGTCGCCGCAGCCGGGCGTTCCAAATCCAGGAGCAAGCGGCGCCCGGCGCTGGTTCGCGGTGCCGTCAAATGCCCCACCACCCGGCGTCGCATCGGCGTTGCTGTCAACGATCTGCAGCGCGTTCATGATGCGGTCGAGGTCGCGCCACCAGGGCGTGCCCGCGTTGGTGTCCATCGAGATCCCGAACCGCAACTTGAACTCGTCCTTCACGCGGCCGTCAGGCCCCCACTCGGTCACGATCGCTATCGAGTCCCATGCCGTGTTGTCGACGACGTACGTCCCGTAGTCGCGCATGGCTCGTGCCAGGATCACGGCCGGCGCCGTTGCCGTCTTGCCGGTTTCGAACGAGGCAACCAAGGCGTCGAAATCAACGGACCGAATCGCGAGCAGCGCACCCATGCGCAGCGCCGGAACCGTCCCGCCATAGTAGTTTCCGGACGAGCTGTTGTTGTAGCCGCTGTCTGCCTTCGTCGCTGGCCAGCGGTATCCCCCATTCGTCGATGAGATGGCTTCTCGCCCAAAGAGATTGATCTTCAAAGCATGACGGATGATGCCAGCCGAGAGCTCGCCGACGCGAAGCGCACCGCCGAAGGAGGACAGTCCCGACCCTCCGTGTGCTCCGGCGATGCCCTTCGCATAGATGTCAGCATCGGGGTAGCGCACGAGCGCCGTCGCGAAACCGCCCGCCTGGCAACGCGCGAACGGCTGCAACTGCACGATCGTGCGACGGTCCGGCATGAGGATCCCGGTGCCCGCGTTCGGCGTCTTGCCGAGCCAGTTCGCGGAGGACACGATCCAATCGCTGGGCAGAGGAACGCGCAACATGGTGCTTCCATCCGCAATGCACCTGTCGCCACCCCAACCGGCGCTGCTCTTCCGAACGTCCGTCAG
>JBBRVM010000607.1:0-2377 GCA_038246865.1 Burkholderiales bacterium | reverse complement strand
ATTGCCCGATGACACCTGGGCACAATCGTTCGAGATCAAGACAGTACCTAATCAGAAAGACCCGAAGGACCGAGTGCGCGAAGTCATCGTGCAAGGCGAAACCGGTAGCGGCGGCAAAATTTTGCAACTGTTTCAAGAGTCGCCTTTGCTGAAAGATCCAGTCTCTAAGGCCGCCATGACGCGCGTCGCGCCGAACGCAGAGCGCTTCCACGTCTCCGGTGAATTGGTGGCAGCCGAATTGCCGAAATCCTTGCTGCTCTCGGATGCCTCGGCCGTCATGACCGTTCCCGGCGTGACCGTCGTACCCACCGCTCCGGCTGGCGCGCCTGCTTCAGCAAAAGCTGCCCCGAGCGCTGCCACACTCACGCCATCGCCATCGCCTTCGTCAGGCGCGCCGCCGACGGCTACGCTGCCCGGCGCGCCGCCGCCTACCTCGCCCACCACGACACCGGAGCGACGTCCATGAACTGGCCCGTAGGCCTTCGAGGACGCCTGCTTGCCGTTCTGTTGCTGGTGTTGGTGATCGGTGCGGCGATTGCGGCGGTCGCCGTTCCATCGTATGTGCTCTACCATCGCTACGATGAAGCGCAGACCGCTGCACAGGAGCGCATTGATCGCTACCGCCGCGTGTCGTCGCAACGGGCGGACCATCAGCGTGCGCTCGATATGCTCAAAGCGCGCGAGAGCGCCCGCTTTTTCCTAAAAAATTCCGCGTCAAATCTGGGTGGATCTGAGTTAACCGACCTCGTCCGCCCCATGCTCGAGGCGAATGGCTCGCGTTTGACCTCAATCCAGCCGCCCACCGTCAAAGACGAGGCGGGCTTCCGGGTTTATTCATTGAGCGTGGGCTTCAATTCAACGCCGTCTTCGCTACAGAAAACGCTGTATGCGATTGAAACCTCCATCCCGTATCTTTTCATCGAGAACGTGACCTTGCGCGCAACCGTGCCACGCGGCTACAAGCCACCACCCAATCAGGAGCCCGAAGTGTCGGCGACGATGGAAGTGCAGGCCTACGGGCCGAAAGACTTAGCGCGCAACCCGCGCGCGCCCGCAGCAGCAGGTACTGGCACATCGACCAATACCGGAGGCAAAGGATGACCCCGCTTTTCACGCTCCGGAATCTGCTGGTTGTGACCGCCGCTGCGCTAGCCGCTGCGCTGGGGTTTGAGACCGACTGGGGTAACGCGTTCACCGCGCCGCCAGCGCCTGTCCGCCCAGTTTCGGGCAAGCACGATAGCGCAGCCGTGCTCCCTGAGTTTCGCCTGAGTCCTGACACGACAAATTACAGCCAGATATCCGATCGCCCCCTGTTAAATCCCACTCGCAGACCCGCTCCGACACAAGTCGTCGTTGCCGCTACCGAGCCGCCGAAACCACAAATTCGGCGTGGTTTGTATCAGCTAGTAGGCGTTACCGACTTGGGAAATACAAAGATTGCGCAGGTAAGGGAGGTGTCAACTAATCGTGTCAAAAGTGTTCGCGAGGGGGAGCCGTTGCAGGAGTTGATGGTAAACAAAATCGGGAACGCCACTTTGACACTGACTTTTCAGGGTGAAACCGACGTTCTTGAACTCGCTAAATTCACCAACTCGGGTCGTGTTCCGCAGCCACCCCAGCCAATCGCTCCAACGCCAGTCGCGGCAAATTTTTCGGCACCGGTACCGACCGCAGCTTCCCCGTTGGCAGCCGCACCCGTGGCCGCGGTTGATCAACCGTCCGGCGATGTCGCGCGATTGCTAGAGATGCGCCGCGCCGCTCGTGCCGCTGCTGCTGGCCCCGCGACCGACCCCAACGTCGAAGCCGCTGCTACTGAGGAGCGCCGACGGGCGTTTATGGCTGCGCGCTCGGGGCGACCCACACAATGAATGCTTTAGTCGTAGACATACCTCTCTGCTTGTGCAGCCACTTTTTTATGTTCCGTGCATGGAACTCATACACCTATGTCGCACTCCCGTTTTGATCGTTACATGACAAACCGCAGCCTACACGGCCTGACGATAGTGATAACGACACTTGTAATAATGGGTTGTGCAAGCAACGAAGTCGTACCTGCTAATAGCGGCAGCCAAACTGAAATCTCGCTCTCGCCGCGGCGCGCCGCCAGTGCGCCGACTATGTACGGAAATACGTCGGTAATGCGAGCGCTGCCTGAGTCAGACGCGGGCAAACGGGCGGCATATCCCGTCGAGACGCCGACGGTGTCGTCGGCAGGTGTGGTGCAGATGGGCTCGGGAGAAATGTTCCGCCCGCCCGCTGCTCGCAGCACAAAAATGCCACCCGCTGGCCCACCCATTTCTCTTTCATTTGAGAATGGCGACATCCGGGAGATTGTCCGAAATATCATCGGAGATTTGCTCGGCGAGAACTACATCAT
>JBBRVM010000606.1:0-2377 GCA_038246865.1 Burkholderiales bacterium | reverse complement strand
TCAGATAGCGCTTTCGCGAATGACGTGGGAACAGGGCGACGCGCCCGAAGCTCATTGAGCCAGGCACCTGCATCAACACCCGGAAGCAGATCAAACAACACGTCGCCACCGGGCTGCCAATAGTTCGATATCTGCAACACCGCAGGGCCAGACAGCCCGCGATGCGTCATCAACGCCGCTTCGCGAAACTCCGCCTCCGAGTCATCGCAACGCGCGACGGTATCGAACGCAACGCCCGAGAGCATGCCGTAGCGCTCCATCGCAGGCGTATCAAGGGCCAGCGGCACAAGGCCCGCACGCAGCGGCGTCACCGGCACGCCGAATTGCTTCGCTACTTCGTAGCCAAATGCCGTCGCCCCGGTCGCCGGAATCGAGAGCCCGCCCGTCGCGATCACGAGTTTCGGCGCGCTGATCGTTCCGCGCGAAGTGTCCACAACGAAACCTTCACCGCAGTCACGAGTAAGGCGAATCTGCTGCACCGTCACCGGATGCATCAACGTCACGCCGCCCTTCGCGCATTCATCCAGCAGCATGTCGATGATCTGCTGCGACGACTCATCGCAGAACAATTGCCCCAGCGTTTTCTCGTGATACGAGATGCGATGTTTCGTCACCAGCGCAATGAAATCTTGCGGCGTAAATCGGGCGAGTGCTGAGCGACAAAAATGCGGGTTTAGCGATAAAAAACTCGCGGGACTGGTGCCGACGTTCGTGAAGTTACAACGCCCACCGCCCGAGATACGAATCTTCTCGCCAATCGTTTCTGCATGATCGATCAGCGCGACACGACGCCCTCGTTGCCCAGCACGCGCCGCGCAAAAAAGCCCCGCGGCTCCGGCCCCGACAATGATCGCGTCAAAGTTTTGTTGCATGCTGCAAATGTAGCGGTGCGGTATGGCTTGCTGCCGTAATGACCGCTACACAGGGGCTGGTGACAATAAATAGCAAAAGTCAACTTACGTCAATATCGGCCATTAGCCCCAATGAAATATGGGTTTCACGCAGAAGCTGTACAGATCGCCGCCACGGCTGCGCCGTCAAGTTTGCTTCGCACCACCCGTGCTCAGTCGGAGTTACTCAAGCCTCAAACGCCCCGTTGAAAGGGGGGAGATCCACTCCGCTTGAGCGAGGGGTTAGGCATCACTGCGCTAGAACGGAATGTCGTCGTCGAAGTCAAAGGCTTCCTTCTTGGTGCTGACGGGCTTCAAGCCGGCGGCCGCCAGCAGTTTGTTTAGCTGTGCCAAGGGTGCCGTTGCGGTTAAGACTGTTGAGACTGGTGCCGACTCCTGAATCTTCTGAAGGTACGGGCTTGGGAAATCCTTGACTGAACCGATGTGCCGCAGCTTCTCTATAGCCTCCTCTTCCGACTTTGATTGGATCGTGGCTTCGGTCAGGCAGGAGAGCATCTTGATCCGAGTCTTGGGAGATCGCACGAGTATTTGAAAGATTTCGCTCGCGACCATTGCCACTGTCTTTCCCTGAGAATTCAAGCCTTGGTATCTGGAGATAAACCCGTAGGGATTCAGTCCTTTCATCACGGGAATTACCAAGACCCCTCGTCCAACTGCAACGCCGACTTCTTGGTCTGTCCAGCTGCTCTCTTTGAAGCCTGGCATCAGGATGGCGACCAGCGCGTCCATCGAGTGTAGGCCTGCCTCAATTTCATCCATCCATTCTCGAGTGGGCTCGATATCGACGTGGGCGACGAAAGCGGAAATGCCGTACCTGCGAAGCGCTGCCTGTAGCTGACCAGTCGTTTTCTTGAATGTGGACAGATGGCTCAGGAACAAGCGCAGGTGGAAGGGCTCCCAGAATGTCGCCTCCAAAATACGTGTTGGATCAGCCACTACATGGTTGTGAGGAACGCTGAGCTCCGTAGCGATCCGTACGATCCGTGCGTCAGGCTCGTCGGCGAGTAACTCCTTTGAGTACACCCACTTGCTGTTGACACCCGAGGTTGGCTTTTTGGTGTCAACGCCGTGAGCCATCAGAAATACGGCGATCTCCGAGTAGCCCATTCGGCTCTGGAGTTCGCGACCGATACGGTCAATGAGCTCAAGACGCTCAAGTACCTTCATGGGTTGATTGTGATGCCTAACGTCGGCGCTGTCCGGCACGCAGCAACTGCCGCGCAGCGGCAACCTGATGCTGTGTGTCCGCGACGAGCAACCAGTTATGTCGCATTGCGACGGGGTATATGTTTGCTTACATATTGACGGAGCACACTGTCCATGCGCGCCTGCCAACCGTCGCCAGTCGAGCGAAAATATTCAACAACCTCGACGCTATAGCGTACGGAGAGCAGCAACTTTTTATTCTCGGATTTTGGCCTGCCTCGCGCAACGCTGATCGGCACAAGTGCATCTAGCTGCGCCTT
>JBBRVM010000605.1:0-2382 GCA_038246865.1 Burkholderiales bacterium | reverse complement strand
TTTGACCTGCTGCCGTGGCAGCGTGAACGCAGGATTCCGACCATGGCGTATTCGCCGATTGAGCAGGCGCGGTTACTGGAATCCACTAAGCTCAAATCCATTGCCCTCGACATGAGTGTGACACCGGCGCAGCTCGCGATTGCATGGCTGCTCGCGCAGCCTGAGATGATCGTGATTCCGAAAACAACGCACATTGCTCGCCTGGACGAGAATCTTGGCGCACTTTCACTGGCGCTGGATGCAACCACGCTCTCGGCATTGGACCGAGCCTTCGCTCCACCTCGAATGCGCGCGCCCCTGTCGATGCTGTGATTGGCGATCACTTCGACACACAGCTCTGAACCAGCAATTGCAGTATCTGAAAAACATGGGCGTCAGGCGACAGTGGTGGTTTTGTTAGTGCGCGAAGGCAAGCTGTGGGGGCTTGTTGCTGCACATCATTACTCGGCGCGTAACGTGCGATTTGCCGTGCGTGCTGCGTGTGACTTGTTGGCGGAGGTGGTTTCGACGCGCATTGCGGCGATTGAAAATTACGCGCACGCTCAGGTCGCCGTCATGGTGCGCCGCGTTGAGCAACGCCTGATCGAGGCGACCTCGACCGAAGGCGACTGGCGGCTCGCACTATTCCGCAATCCACGCACGTTGTTTCAACCACTCGAGGCGACCGGGGCGGCGTTGTTCACTGCAGGCGAAATCCTGACCTCGGGCGAAGTGCCGTCGACGCCGGAACTGCGTGAGTTGCAGTCATGGGTCGATGCGCAATCGTTTGATACGCTCTTCAGTTGTTCGTCGGTTGCCAAGGCCAACCCCGCGCTTGGCCTGTTAACCCCCACCGCTAGCGGCGTGATGGCGGTCAGGCTGTCGCGCGAAGGCTCGGAATATTTGATGTGGTTCCGCAAGGAGCAATTGTTGTCGGTGACGTGGGCGGGCGATCCGTCAAAGCCGATGGTGAACAACGACCCGATGGAGCTATCGCCGCGCTGCTCGTTCGCGGCGTGGTCGGAGATCGTGCGTGGCACAGCGCTACCGTGGACAAGCGCGGAGATCGTGCTGGGTCGCGCCATTGGCCTCGCGCTTGTGGACATCATCGTGCAGGTGCATTCGGTGCGACTGTTGATCGCGGAGCATCAGCTCGCAGGCGTCCGGGCATCGGTGCAACGCTCGGGCGAGCCGGTGGTGATTGCAGACGCGCGCGGGCACCTCCTTTTCTGTAACCACGCATTTGCTGCACTGACCGGACGTGTTGAATCAGAGATCGCCGTCCTGCAAGACGTGGCGAAAATGTTCATCGAGCCGCAGTTGATGCGTCAGGCTTTGGCAACACTTAAAGCCGGACAGCCGCCGTGGCGCGGCGAAATGACGCTCGCGCGCGAAGGGCATATCGGCTTGCCGGTGTCGGTGCGCGCGGAGACGGTGCCCGGTCGGGATGGCGAGTCGCTCGGCTTCATCGTGACTTTATTTGACCTGCGCGAAAACAAACGTGCCGCGCCTGCACGAGCCCACCTCGAAGGATCAATGCAGCGCGCGGCGCGCGGACATGGCCTGACGCCATCGATGGACGGCACTGATCGCGGCGCAGACGACATGATGGCGGCGATCCTGACCAACGCGAGCCTGGCCGCGATGGACATCGCCGATGGCCCGATTGGCGCGTTGGCGGCGACCTTTCTCGAAGAGCTGGAAACATCAACCCACCGCGCGGCATCGCTCTACGAACAGATTCGAACGTTTACGGGCGTAGCGGCGGAGTAGCGGGACGGTCAGGGTTCGGCGAGTTCTTCGAACAGTGTTGTATGACGCGCAAACGCGGCGCAGGCTTCTTCTACCAAATCCTCTGCGTTCGCCTGATCATCTGCCATTAAATCCAGTCCGGTGCGAAACTGCCTGGCCAGATATGCAACATCCTCTGCGCTGCCGAACTCATAAAAATGCACGCCCTGGTCAGGTTGCAGCTCAAGGCTCTTGCTAACGATGCGTCCAAGCATTTGCCCGCCACTCAGGTACCCAGATAGCGCATATCGGCATGTGCCGCCAACAGCATCGGAGCACGCTCGGCAAGGCCGGTAAGATGCCCGGCATACTGCGTCGCAGCTTCAGTCAGCGGAATCGCGCCAGCCCAGTCCGCGCCATGCAGAAAATTCAGATCCGCGCTCAGCGCCTGGCTCCGAAACAAGGGTTCGCAGCGTAAAGCCGCCAGCCCCGCATCGCCTGTATGTTGCGACAAACCCGCCTCCAGCGCCGCATAAACCGCGTGCAGATTACGCAGCATCCGACAGTAGCCTGCCTGCTCCAGTTGCCCACGCGAAGCAACAGCCGCATCACCCCCGCGCGCTCAACCTCGGTATGAAGCGTACGGGTGGCGTCGCGCAGACGCTCGGTAAT
>JBBRVM010000604.1:0-2391 GCA_038246865.1 Burkholderiales bacterium | reverse complement strand
TGATTCGACGCCGTTGCAGTAAGCTGCGTCGACAACTCGTCGTATGCCCATCTTCTAGCTTCGTTCGCTGACCCGTGTATGCCTCGGGCCCATAGCGTTCGCGCTCGCCTCTGCGGTCGCTGCGCAAACTTTCCCGACCAAACCCATCCGCATCATCGTGCCGAACGCGGCAGGTGGCGCGGCGGACATCACGGCGCGCGCTGTCGGGCAGAAGCTCGCCGAAGCTTTGGGCCAGCCCGTCATCATCGAAAACAAGCCCAGCGCTGGCGGCATCATCGCCGCTGAGCAGGTTGCCAAGTCCGACCCTGACGGTCACACTATCCTGCTCGTCTCCAGCGGCACCGCCGTGAGCGCTGCGCTGTTCAAATCGCTACCGTTTGACACGCGCAAAGACTTCGCCCCTGTGTCAAAGCTCGCCTCGTTCGATCTGGTCATTGCTGTGGCTGATAACAGTCGATTCAAGTCTTTGAATGACTTGCTGGTATTCGCCAAAGCCAATCCCGGAAAGTTAAACATCGGTACGCCGCAAGTCGGCACCACACAAAATCTCGCCGCAGAATATTTCAAAAGCGCTGCAGGCGTCGATATGCAGGTCGTCCCGTTCAACGGTACGCCGCCGGTGATTGCCGCGCTACGCGGCGGCAATCTCGATGCGATGGTCGATATCCTCGGCCCGCTGATGCCGCAGATCGCATCAAAAGCACTGCGTCCGCTCGCGTTGTTAGGTGATGGCCATGCGGCGCAATTGCCCGGCATTCCTGCGGTGCATGAAGCCGGTGGAACGCTCACGAAGTTCAGTGCAGCGTCTTGGAACGGGCTGGCGGTTCCAGCGAAAACGCCCAAAGAAGTCGTCACCCGACTCAATCGCGAGATCACGCGCATCCTCGCGCTACCGGACGTGAAGCAGCGCCTCGCCGATCTCACGCTCGTCGCGCAAAGCAGCACGCCCGAGCAACTCGCAACGCTCCTTGACAGCGACATCAAACGCTGGGCTGAGGTGATCGAGCGCGCGAAAATTCCGAAGCAATAGTTCAAGGTCGTCAACCGGGAAGCCCATGATGAATTTCAATGTTGGTCTGATTGGCTACGGAGAAGTCGGCAAGATTTTTTCGAACGGCCTCAAAGCAAAAGGCCTGTCCTGGGTCGGTGCGTGGGACATCGTTTTTGGTGATGCATTATTGGGCGGCGCGCAGCGATTGCACGCCACCGCGCACGGTGTCGAGGCCTGCGAATCAGCGAGCGCAGTTTGCGCGAAGGCCACACTCATCATGTCGGCAGTCACCGCTTCAAACACGCTGGTGGTTGCGAAGGAAGTCGCGCGCACGATTCGGCCCGGCACGGTGTTTCTCGATCTCAATTCCGCTTCACCTGGCACCAAGCAAAAGGCAGCGGCGCTGATCGAGACGGCAGGTGGCAAATACGTTGAGGCGGGCGTCATGACCTCCGTGCCGCCTTACGGACTCGCCGTCCCCATGTTGGTCGGCGGTCGCCACGCTGCCGCGCTTGCAGATCGCCTGCATACATTCGGCTTCGACATCACCCCCGTGTCAGAAAAAATCGGCGTCGCCTCGGCCACCAAAATGTCGCGCAGCATCATGATCAAAGGTCTTGAAGCGCTGGTCATCGAGAGCTACAGCACAGCGCGCAAATACGGCGTCGAAGACGCCATGATCGCCACGCTGCAGGAGACGTTCCCGAGCATCGACTGGCAGAAACAGGGTGCGTACTTTTTTAGCCGAGTCGTGCAGCACGGCAAGCGTCGCGCCGAGGAAATGCGCGAGGCTGCGAACACGGTGCAAGAGGCGGGATTTCAACCGCTAATGGCCACCGCGATTGCCGAAAAACACGACGCGATCGCCCAGCTTGCACGCGAAGGCGTGTTTAACGGCGTTAGCAAAGACGCGCCGTGGCAGGACTATGCGGACCGGTTGTTGAAGGTGAAGCCGAAGGTTTGAGTGGGTTAGAAAACCATATCTGCTTTGCGCCGAAGCGCGATTTAAACGTCAAAAATCCGGGAGGCGTCTGGCAAATTTCGCTTTCAAGCGAAAGCCGCCGCGTACAGAATACGTTGATTTGCTTTAGTCCCAATGCGGGACTAAAATCCGTTGCACAGTGAAATTAGTAGCCCATAAAAATCTGCGCGAGTTCTGGGCACGATACGCTGATGCCGAGCAGCCGCTTAAGTCATGGGCGGACGAAGTCAAGCATGCCACGTGGACGCAGCCCGCAGATATCAAGGCGCAATTTCGTAGCGCCAGCATCCTTAAAAACCGCCGCGTCGTTTTCAACATCAAAGGCAACGACTATCGAATCATCGCCTCGATTGCATATCGATTTGGCGCTGTTTACATCAAATTTGTCGGCACCCATGCACAGTACGATGCAGTGGAC
>JBBRVM010000603.1:0-2398 GCA_038246865.1 Burkholderiales bacterium | reverse complement strand
GCCGGAAGGCCGAGGCGAAGAAGACAAGGAGTTAGGCAAAGTGGCGCTGACACGCGATTTCAAGGAGACGGTGAAGGAGCGGGCCGTGCGCGATCCTGCCTTCGCCAAAGCCATGCTCGACGAAGCCGCGACCGCCTTCCTCAATGGCGAACCGCACGTCGCGCGCCTGATTTTGCGCGATCTCGTCAACGCCTCGGTCGGGTTCGAAGAACTAGCCAGCGAAACCAGTCGCCCGAGCAAAAGCCTGCACCGGATGCTCTCGGAAAAGGGCAACCCCAGCATGGACAATCTGGCTGCGATTTTTGGCGCAGTGCGCAAGCGGCTTGGCGTTACTATCGAAGCCCGTGCCGTTGAAGTAGTCTGACAATCAACTGATGCCTTCAAATCGGGCAGTAAAGAACCGGATTGCCATCCGTATTCTGTGAGGGCCCTGCGCACCAAACTGAGCCCAAGCAGCCGTCGCCGTATCTTGACGAAATTATCCTCGATCCTTCTGCACGCAGCAAGCGTGTTCGCGGTGCCCTTATCGAAGACAGCGTTGCGCTTCGAAAGTACGTTAGACGGCGCCGAGACTATTTTGTCGTACGGTTGGTCTTCGCTTCGCGTGCGGAAGGCCCGATGTCGAAGGGGATGATCAAGATCTGGCTGGCGGGGCTGTCGGAGAAAGCGACTATCAGCCACGGGGCAAGCGGACCGCGCCCGACGGTGGGCTAGCATCCGAAGGCCTGATGGCCTTGTCGATACGCTATATTAAGGCGATTGCTGAGGGGGCGTACCAGACTTAGAGCTGAAGCGGCCCGGTGCACGCCAATCGAAGGCGGCCTACCAGCGCCAGAACCGGATGGTCGCGCCGATCACAAAGCTGTTGGGCTACAACTTGCTAAGCTATTTCGAGCCGGAGTTTCAGGAATGACCAATGCCCTTGTCGGCGCTTGCGAGCCAAGGGCATCATGCGCGACGCCCCATCGCATTGGGTCATGCAGCGTCTAACTCCGACAACTCAGAAGGCGATTCGCAGGCTATGCGGGTAAAATATATTTGGCTTACAAAATCATCGCTCGAGCGCTCCCCGGTAATCTGCCAAAAAACCAGCTTTGATATTATTGTATTGACTGGCATCGGTTTATGTTGAAGTTGGGTATCGCAAATAGCAACAGGGGTCGCTCTCTATGCGTCGGCGTTTTTTTCTTGCGAGCACTTCGCTCGCCGCGATGACTTGTGCCATCACGGCAAGTGCTCAGTCGAGCACTCAAACCTACACGTATGATTCCCTAGGCCGCCTTGTGAAGGTCGAGGTGAGTGGTGGGACAGAAAACGGCAACCGTCGCGACATAGCCTATGATCCGGCTGGCAACAGGACCACGCACGCATCTGTCTGCAGTACTGCGTCTTGCACGCCAGCGCCCGCTCCGACCCCGACCCCGACCCCGACGCCCACCCCGACGCCCACCCCAACACCGACCCCGACCCCAACTCCTGCGCCGTCAATTTCGGTTGCCGATGGGTCTGCATTCGAAGGCGGCAGTGTTTCGTTTGTGATTTCGCTGAGCGCGGCGCACACGGCGAGCATCAGTGTCAATTATGCGACGGCAATCGGCACAGCTGGTTCTGGCGACTTCTCGGCACGGTCAGGTACTCTGGTATTCGCAATCGGAGAGACCGCAAAAACGGTTACTGTCCCTACCACTAACGACCTGCTTCCCGAGGCGACCGAGAGTTTCACGTTTAACTTGAGTGGGGCCACTGGCGGTGCGGCTATTGCCGACGCACAGGGTGTGGGCCTGATCTTCGATGACGATGGGATCACCGAACCGGTGTGTGGGGACGTGCTTTGCTGAACGGGCTCGGAGGCGCGCGGCTCGGCGCGATGTTCGAGCGGGCTAGGCGATCAACGTACTCTGAAAGCGAGAGAAAGATCGGTCAGCTGGCGGTCACGGCGCTTGGCAGAATTTTTTCAAAATCGGAAAGGTCCACCATGGCTTCGAAAAAAGCGCTCGCTTCCCTCGCCTCTGCGATGGGTTTGCTAATTGGTGTGCAGGGTTCCGCGGTCGCGCAGGATGCCCAGACATTCACCTCATCATTCAACGTGCCGGTGTTCAACAGCATCGATGAGAATGGAGTCGATCTCGTTACGGGCATCTGGCGCGTCCGAACTCCGTCCATCTCTGTTGGTGAGGGCGTGGAAGGGCAGCAGCAAGGGCTGGAATGGACGGGATCTTCATGGCGCCACACAGGCTCGCCGAGCATATGGCGAAATGGCAGCAAATACATTGTCCAGTTCATGGGGCAAAGCTACGAATTCAACAATCGCAGCAGCGGGTATTCGCAACGAGCACCTATTGATGGTAGTTCATTGAACTCTTCGCTCGAGGCACCTGGGAATGCAATGAATTGGTGC
>JBBRVM010000602.1:0-2398 GCA_038246865.1 Burkholderiales bacterium | reverse complement strand
GCGGTGGCGGCGGCGTGATCATACCCTCAGAAATCGAGGAGCTGCACGCTTACGGTGTGACCCGAATTTTTTCACCACAGGACGGCGCGAAGCTCGGTTTGCAGGGGATGATCAACGACATGATTGCGACCTGCGATCATGATTTGTCTTCGATGCCGATTACGCTTGATGCGCTCAAAGCAGGCGACCGCAACGCGTTGGCGCGCTGGATCACAATGCTAGAAGCGGGCACAGTGGACGCCGCAACCGTCAAAGCGCTGCACGAGCTCGCTGCGCAGAAAAAAACGCCGAGCCTCGGTATCACTGGCACCGGCGGTGCCGGTAAATCCTCGCTGACCGACGAGCTGGTGCGTCGTTTCCGTATGGATCAGGATGACAGGTTAAAAATCGCCATCATCTCGATAGATCCGTCGCGTCGTAAGTCCGGTGGCGCGCTGCTGGGTGACCGCATTCGCATGAACGCGATTGAGAGCGCAAACATCTACATGCGTTCGCTGGCAACGCGCGATTCGGGCGGATCGGAAGTATCGAAAGCGTTGCCGGACGCGATTGCCGCGTGCAAGGTCAGCGGCTTTGATGTGATTTTTGTAGAGACGTCGGGTATCGGTCAGGGAGATGCAGCCATCGTGCCGTTTGTCGATGTATCGCTTTATGTGATGACCCCGGAGTTCGGTGCGGCCAGTCAGCTCGAGAAGATCGACATGCTCGATTTCGCCGACTTCGTTGCCATCAACAAATTCGACCGCAAGGGCGCGCAGGACGCCCTTCGTGACGTTCGCAAGCAGGTGCAGCGCAACAAAGAGGCGTGGAATACGTCACCCGATCAAATGCCCGTGTTCGGCACAATGGCGAGCCGATTTGCGGATGACGGCGTGACGGCGCTTTATCAGGCGATTGCGCCGGTACTTGTTGCCAAAGCGAATGGTGGCCTCAAGCTCTCAGCAGGCAAGCTCGCGCATGTCACTACGCATGCTTCATCGCAAACCGCCGCCATTGTTCCATCCGCACGTGTGCGCTATCTGGCTGAAATTGCTGACACGGTTCGCGGGTATCACGCGTGGGCGGATGCGCAGGCGAAGCTAGCGCGTGAGCGGCAGCAGTTGATGGGTACGCAGCGGATGCTGAACGCCGCGAAAACCATCCCCTCCCTAACCCTTCCCTTGAAAGGGAGGGAATCCGAACTCCCTCCCCTTCAACGCGAGGGCGGGGGTGGGGATGGTTTTTTCACACAGCTCTATGCGCTGGTTCAGGAAAAAACCCAGTCTTTAGACCCCCGCTCCAAAAAGCTCCTCGACATGTGGCCGCAAACCGTAGCCTCCTACTCCGGCGATGAATACGTCGTAAAAATCCGCGACAAAGAGATCCGCACCGCACTGACCTACACGTCGCTCTCAGGCAGCAAGATCAAGAAGGTCGTGCTGCCCCGTTACGAGGACGACGGTGAAATCCTCAAGTGGCAGTTGAAAGAGAACGTGCCCGGCAGCTTCCCGTTCACGGCGGGCGTGTTCGCCTTCAAGCGCGAGAATGAAGACCCGACACGCATGTTCGCTGGCGAGGGCGACGCCTTCCGCACCAATCGCCGTTTCAAGAAAGTCAGCGAGGGCATGCCCGCCAAGCGACTATCGACAGCGTTCGACAGCGTCACGCTCTACGGCAACGACCCTGCCGTTCGCCCGGACATTTACGGCAAAGTCGGCAACTCCGGCGTGTCGATTGCGACCGTCGAGGACATGAAAGTACTCTACGACGGATTTGATCTTTGCGCGCCGAACACCTCCGTCTCCATGACAATCAACGGCCCGGCACCGACCATCCTGGCGTTCTTCATGAACACCGCGATGGAGCAGCAGCTCACCAAATTCCGCGCTGACAACAAACGCGAACCGACCGACGACGAGCTCGCCAAGATCAAGGCGTGGACACTGGAAAACGTGCGCGGCACCGTGCAGGCAGACATCCTGAAAGAAGATCAGGGCCAGAACACTTGCATCTTTTCCACCGAGTTTTCGCTCAAGGTAATGGGCGACATTCAGCAGTATTTTGTGCAGAACAAAGTGCGCAATTTCTATTCGGTATCGATTAGCGGTTATCACATCGCCGAGGCTGGCGCAAACCCGATTTCGCAACTCGCCTTCACGCTGTCAAACGGGTTCACCTTCGTTGAGGCCTACCTTGCACGCGGCATGCACATCGATGATTTCGCGCCGAACCTGAGCTTCTTTTTTAGCAACGGCATGGACCCGGAATACACCGTGCTAGGCCGCGTTGCGCGCCGGATCTGGGCCGTCGCGATGCGCGAAAAATACGGCGCGAATGAGCGTAGCCAAAAGCTCAAATACCACATCCAGACCAGCGGCCGCAGCCTGCACGCCCAGGAGATTCAGTTCAACGACATCCG
>JBBRVM010000601.1:0-2415 GCA_038246865.1 Burkholderiales bacterium | reverse complement strand
CGTCCTTGATCGGCGTTGTCGCGGCAACGTGAGGCGTCACGATCACGTTCGGGTGCGTCCAGTACGGATGGTCCTTTGGCAGAGGCTCTTCATGAAACACGTCGAGCAACGCGCCGCCGAGCTGGCCGCTCACAAGTGCCGCGACCACATCCGCGTCTACAAGATGACCGCCGCGCCCTGCGTTCACCAAGAACGCGCCGCGCGGAAGCTGGGCAAGGCGCAAAGCGTTGAGGATGCCTTTGGTCGAATCGGTAAGCGGAAGCATCGAAACGAGCACGTCACAGCCGGACAGAAATGTCAGCAGAGAGTCGTGACCTGCAAAGGTCAGTACGTTCCCAATCTCATGCTTCGAGCGCGACCAGCCGCGGACTGAATAGCCAAACGCGGCAAGCTTGGTCGCCACTGTTCCGCCCATTTCGCCAAGCCCCATGACGCCCACCGTCGGCCGCCGCACATTGCCCCGATCTTCGTGCTGCTCCCAGTGCATGACCCGCTGTTGTGCGTGGTAAATCTGCATGTGGCGCTGATGATGAATGACGCCGTAAATCGCGTACTCGGCCATCTGCTGCGCCATGCCAGCGTCTTCGAGGCGGACAATCGGCATGTGCACTGGCACCGCGTGCATCGCAAGGATCGCATCGACACCCGCTCCATAGTTGATGACGGCCTTGAGCTTCGGTTGCCGTGCAAATAGTTCCGCTGGCGGCTTCCAGCCGACCACGTAGTCACAAGGTTCATCCGATGGCCAGGCAAAGTATTCCCATCCGGGTTGACGTTTTTTAAGTTCAGCAATGATGCCGGGAACGATATCGAGACCGGTAGATTGAACGAGAATTTTCATGCGCTTGCGACTATCTCCGGTGACGCGAGCGCTACGAGCTCAGCGCCTTCTTTTACCTGTTCTTTTGCCGCGAAATAAATCGCCTCGACGACGCCATCGAGCGGCGCAACAATCGTGTGCTCCATCTTCATCGCTTCCATGATGATGAGTGGTTGGCCTTTCTTCACGGTGTCACCCACCGCGACCAATAGGCTCACCACGGAGCCGGGCATCGGTGCCGTCAAATGTCCGCCGTGGCCTTCATCCGCTTCCGGTGGGGCATAACGATCCACCGCGTCAAACTCGTAGCGCTCGCCCGCGAGGAGTACCACGCGGTGCATGCCAGAGCATAGGACGCTCGCCGTAAATTGCGTCTCTCCTAGCGTCAATGTGATGTGCTCGCGGTCGATCCGCGCTGCTGCGCACGGCTGGCTGTTCGGCAAGCGCAGCATGAACCCGTTACCTCCAGGCACGATGCCAACCTGATATATCGCCTCACCTTGCGCATAGTCAAAGTCGATGCTGTTATCCGGCTGGTTAGGCCAAAAAGCATCGGATACTGCCCATGGCGAGGCGGGCTCGCCCGCAATGCGCGTAGCGGCGCAACCCGCGTCCCGTGCCGTCGACCACTCAACCAGTGCGCAAGCCGCGAGTGCCGCATCCGATGGTGCGGGAAGCGGCGGCAGCAAATCACCGGCATATCGACCAATAAATCCGGTATCAATGTCACCCGCAGCAAACGCCGGATGTCGCGCCACGCGCTGCAAAAACTCAACGTTGTTGGTGAAACCCACCACCGCATATTCGTCGAGAGCCAGCGCCAGCCGTTGCAGCGCCTGCTCGCGGGTTTCGCCGTGAACGATGAGTTTCGCGATCATCGGATCATAGTTGGGCGAAATCTCGTCGCCTTCGCGCACACCCGTATCGATGCGGACTAGGTCGCTCGTTACAGGCGTTCGCAGCAAACTAATCGGCCCGGTCGCGGGCAAAAACTGGTTACGCGGGTTCTCTGCGTAGACACGCGCTTCGAATGCATGACCGTTAATGTGCAGCTCGTCCTGAAGCTTCGGCAGCCGTTCGCCGGAGGCAACCCGCAGCTGCCACTCCACCAGAACAAGACCGGTGATCATTTCAGTGCCCGGATGCTCAACCTGAAGACGCGTGTTCATCTCCATGAAATAGAAGCGCCCGGAGGCCGCGAAATCATGCTCGGCGATGAATTCCACGGTGCCTGCGCCCACGTAGCTCACGGCTTTCGCGGCAGCCACTGCAGCTTCGCCCATTTGTCGACGACGCGCTTCGGTCATGCCGGGCGCCGGGGCTTCTTCCATGACCTTCTGGTGGCGACGCTGCAACGAACAGTCGCGCTCGAACAGGTAAACGCAATGCCCGAGTTCGTCCGCAAACACCTGAATCTCGATGTGGCGAGGGCGTTGCAGGTAGCGCTCGATGAGCACGTTGTCATCGCCGAACGAATTCTTCGCTTCACGCTTGGCAGAAGCCAGTGCCGACAAAAACTCGCCCTCGTTCTCGGCGACCTTCATGCCCTTGCCGCCACCGCCAGCGCTCGCCTTGATCAGCACCGGAAAGCCTAT
>JBBRVM010000600.1:0-2429 GCA_038246865.1 Burkholderiales bacterium | reverse complement strand
GCTTGCGTAATGCTTGCATCAGAGGGCAGACGCGCATACTGCGCCGTCCTCGGTCGGGGCGTAGCGCAGCCTGGTAGCGCATCACACTGGGGGTGTGAGGGTCGCAGGTTCAAATCCTGTCGCTCCGACCAAGATTTTCAATGACTTAGCAGAAATTTGGCGGCCCTGAAAAGGGCTGAATTATCGCTGGTGGTGCGCTGGTGGTGCAGCTTTCTGAAATTATATTGCACTCGGGACATAGGATTTTGTTTGATTGTGATTCAACGCGGTGCGTTCTGTCGCAAATTTGGCCGATTGCGACCCTCAAACCACCGGCCTATTCTCATCCGAGAACGAAACGGAAAGGCTCATGGCTTGGCGAACGGGTCGCAAGACGACTATCTGAAGTTTGAACGCGCGGCTGACGCCTTCGCGCGCTTCTGCCATCGCCCTATCACCGATCCACCCAAAGCACTGATCGGAGACGCCGCCCATCATAAATGGCTCAATGCTGCGCAGCGCTCAGAGAAGAATTGGCAAAAGCGTATCGGCATCTATCTCATCGCTGCCGTCCTAGCCGCAGTTGCCATTGCATTGGCGCTGCAACCACTACCCGCGATTGCCACCCTGTTACCAAGCGCAATTGCAGGATTGTTGATTGGGCGCACAATGCGGCAGGCTTACAATAGCGATGAGCCGAGGATCGAAACGCTGATTGAAGGTGCGTCGCCAGAGCAGCGGGATCGTATTCTCAATCTCGACGAATTCTGCCGGAGGGCAGCGAGTGGCAAATTCCGCGTGGCGATGCGTTACCCTGATGGGTCCATCCGGGAATTCAGCGATGATATGCTGAAATGCTTCGTCGCGGATGGCGGCAAGTTACTGGTCCTGTCGGATGACACGTTGGCGTGGTTACGGATCAGGCGTCGGCCCGTTCCGCGCGGACAGATTTTGATCGACATACGCGGATCAATCGCTTCGACCGAGCGGACATCAAAATCGCTGATCGATCTTGCTGACGAGACGGTCTTTGACGCCAAGTTTCAATGGCTCCTTGCCCATGCGCGCGAAAATAGTTCGGACGCCAACAGTTTTCGCAGAGTGCTCAACCTGATCGTAGCATTTCGTCGCCCGGAGTTTGCCGGAAAGACTTTCGAGCAGCAAAAGGAAGTGCTCGAGAGGGAAGGCCACAGCCGCAGCATGTTGGAAAAGGTTCACTCCGGAAATTACGAACCATTTCAGCGATTTTTGCGATCATTGCCGCTGAATGAAATTCCGTGAATGTGGAACTGAATAGTTTCTAACGCCTCGTTGCGACACGTTCTGCATTCACACGAATGAAAGGACATCGCCATGCCACCCAATCGAGATCAGCTCCTCACCGTCAATGACGTGCTCAACGTCACCGGCTTCAAATCGCGCACAACGCTGTATCGGCGCGCGCGAAGCGGTGACTTCCCTTGCCCGTGCAGCATCGGCGCTGGCAAAATCCGGTGGCGGTCTGGCGACATCGAAGACTGGCTGAATAGTCTCCAGACCCGCCGCTACTAATCCCCATCCGCTTTTCCCCATTTTGCCGTGTCTCACGAAAGGGACCGTCATGTCCAAACGCTCGCTGCTTGCCCGTCTGACCGGCTGGCCGATGATTACCACCAAGTATCGTGCTCATTGGCGCGTCATGATCCACACCCACCCGTTGGTCCTCAAGCTGCTTGAAGACAATGCTGATGGCGACACGCGCCGTGTATCACTCACAGAGTGGCACAGGGCCGAACGTCCGGTGGTCGATGTCCTTCGCGGCACGACGTCGCTGTTTCGGATTGACGGCCCTTGCCAGACTGTGGGCCGTGAAGCCTTCGCAATGGGCGCATTGATCGAAAGCCCCGGCGTTACCGCGCATCTTGACCCCGTGGAAACGCTACACCTTGAAGCGCGTGTTCGCACCGCCATTGAGCAAGAGATATTGCGCTGGATTGATGAGCAAGGATTGCAGGATCGCCCGCCAGTTCCGCCGCATGTCGACCGTGATTTCGCAGACCCCAAAGCCATGCGACGCATGATCGAGTGGGTCGGGACTGACCGCTGGACAGAGGCCCAATCCTATGTTCGATAATCCTGAAAACCGGAGCCAGAAAAGAGGTCGCGATACTACGTATCGGACCAGCAAATTAGATACACACCTCACGCACGGGTGCATCCCGCTTTTCCGCCATTTTTGGCGAGTGCCATCAGAGTGCGCGGTGAAGGCGCGGTTAGAAATGCGCGTGATTCTGGCGCTTTTTGGGAGTGCTGGGCGCACTCTTGCCGGAGGTGCATCATGAAGCCCGTTCAGCACACGATCCGCCTACCGATAGCACTCGATACGGCGTTGAAGTCGCTGGCCGAGCGGCACGACATCAGCGTTTATGAGATGCTCCAGCGCAGCGTCAAAACCGGCGTCACGACATTGT
>JBBRVM010000599.1:0-2429 GCA_038246865.1 Burkholderiales bacterium | reverse complement strand
CATTGGCGTTGCACCTTCCACCCGAATCACGCGCCGATAGATTCCATCTGCAATCGTCTCCACACCCGGCACCGCCCGCATCTCAAAAAATGCGAGCACGCGCGGCCAGTCATAGGGCGGTCGATAGGGCAATACAAACGTCAGCGAATCCAGCTCTCCCCTGGCTTCACGCTCGCGCCCTTCCTGACGTAAGCGCGTCGGGCTGAACCGGTAGCGCTCGGCAAACAAAGTATTCATGCGTCGCACGCTGGAGAACCCACTGGCAAACGCAATATCCGCCACCGGCAACGCCGTGTCCGTCAACAAACGCTTGGCCAGCAGCAGGCGATGCGTCTGCGCATACTGCACTGGCGACACCCCAAACTCCGCGGCAAAGATGCGCCGCAAATGCCGATCCGTCACCCCCACGCGCTCAGCCACGCGCGCCAGATCAACATCGTTGGCCGCGCCATCCTCAATCAGCCGCGCCGCCGCTCGCGCCAACTTCGCACCCGCCTCGGTCGCCGCAAATCCCGGTGCCAGTTCAGGCCGACACTTCAGACAGGGCCGAAACCCGGCTGCCTCCGCTGCCGCGGCGCTCGGATAAAAGCCGCAGTTCTTCTGCAAAGGCATTCGCACGCGACAAATCGGACGGCAGTAAATGCGCGTCGACGACACACCCACAAAAAAGCGCCCGTCAAACCGCGTGTCATGCGCCTTCATTGCCTGATAGCAAGCGTTAGGTGTGAGCTGAGCGAACTGCATGTGAGCAGTTTAGCGCCGGCTTTGCGTTTGACTTAGCCGTTTTCGGACATGATGATTTGTGGTGGAAGTTCGCCATAATGCCCACATGAAAATTTATCAAGTCGGCGGCAGCGTTCGTGACAAGCTTTTGGGCCTCCCCGCGATGGATCGCGATTACGTCGTGGTGGGCGCGACGGTTGAGGAGATGCTGGCGGCGAAATTCCAGCCGGTAGGCAAGGATTTTCCGGTGTTTCTGCATCCGAAAACGAAAGAGGAATACGCCCTCGCGCGAACCGAGCGCAAAAGCGGGCGCGGCTACACCGGTTTTGCATTTCACGCGTCGCCAGAGGTCACGCTGGAAGACGACTTGCGGCGTCGCGATCTGACCGTTAACGCGATGGCGCTTGAGGTTTACGGTGAACTTGTTGATCCCATCGACAAGCTTGTTGATCCATTTGGTGGGGCACGCGACGTTGAAGCGAAGGTGTTTCGCCATGTCAGTGATGCGTTCGCCGAAGACCCGTTACGCGTGTTGCGCCTCGCGCGGTTTTCTGCGCGGTTCACCGAATTTACGGTTGCGCCAGAGACTTTGCTTCTTTGCAAAAAGCTCGTCGACGACGGCGAAATAGCCGAGCTGGTTGCCGAGCGCGTCTGGCAGGAAATTTCGCGTGGATTGATGGAGGCGAAACCGTCGCGCATGTTCGAGGTGCTGCGCGCATGCGGCGCGCTGGCGGCGCTCGCGCCGGAAATTGATCGGCTCTGGGGCGTGCCGCAGAAACCGTAATGGCATCCTGAAATTGATACCGGCCTTCATGTGATGCAGGTGATTGACTACGCCGCTGCAAAAGGCTGGCCGATCGCAACGCGATTTGCAGCATTAACGCATGATCTCGGCAAAGGTTTGACGCCTGCTGACATCCTGCCAGCGCATCATGGTCACGAGGCTCAGAGCGTGAAGCTGGTTGCTGCATTGTGCGAGCGCTGGCGGGTGCCGCGCGACTGCAATGAGCTGGCGACGCACGTCGCTGCCGAGCATGGAAATATTGGCAAGATCGCCGAACTGCGTCCTGCGACGGTGCATGATCTGCTGATGCGTTGTGACGTGCTGCGCCGGCCTGAGCGGTTTGCGCAAATGCTTGACGCCTGTGAGGCGGACAAGTGCTCGCGCGTGGGGGCTGACGGAGCGCTTCCGGCGGACGCGAGCCCCGTTTTTCAGCCGCGTATCGATGCTTTGGCTGCGCTGGCGGCGATGCAGTCGGTCGACGCCGGAGCGGTGGCTGCCACGATGGTCGCGGCGGGCAAACCGGAGCGGATTGCCGACGCCTTGCGCGAGGCAAGGATTGATGCGATTCGGGCAACGGCTTTGTCCTGAATTGACGGCTGTGCAGGGGCCAGGTGCAAATTTGAACGCAAGTCGATAACATGCGATTGCGGTCGTTAGCGCTTATACAATATAGATCTCATAGAAAAGCTGATCCTACCCAGTCGATCCCTATCCATCCCATCGAAGTTCTTTGTTCAGGATCAGTCAGCGGTCGGATATGGTTTTCACACAACTTAAAGTTTTCGGCTCACGTCGACGGCGGGCGCATGCTTTCCGTCCATAGCGCCGTCGCCTGCGCTAAATTCCAATGACTCTCAGCGATTCAAGGAGACTGACAGGACCTTCCTGATGCTCGGCCTGGTTCTTTTCCTGGGCATCCACT
>JBBRVM010000598.1:0-2432 GCA_038246865.1 Burkholderiales bacterium | reverse complement strand
CGGGATAGTGTCCATGGCGTAAAAACCAAACTGCTTGGAGAGCTTTTCAGCTTCAGGGCCGGTGATCGCGATGAGGTCGATGCCGCCGGTTGCGGCGAGTTCGGCAATCGCACCCGCCGGATATCCACCCACGAAAAAGAACGCGTCGAGCGAGTTGTCTTTTAATTTTTCGCCAGCTGCGTTCGGCTTCAGGAACTCTGGCTTAATGTCTTTTTCAGTCACACCGTACGCGGCGAGAATTGCCCGAGCATTGACCAACGTACCTGAACCAGGCTCATCGAGCGACACGCGCTTGCCCTTGAGATCGGCGATGGTTTTGATATTCGCACCCTTGCGCGCTACGAGGTGAAAGCTCTCGGGATAGAGGTTCGCAATCAGGCGCAGGTCGGTGACTTTTGGTTTGCCTTCAAACGTGCCAGTGCCGGTGAAGGCCCAGTAAGCAACGTCGGCCTGAGTGAAACCCGATTCCACGCCGCCGCCCTGAATCGCGTTGATATTCGCGACCGAGCCATTCGAGGCAACGGCCGAGGCTACGAGGCCAGGAACGGCAGGTTGCGAAATCGCGTTGGCGATCAAACCTCCGATCGGGTAGTAAGTGCCAGCGACGCCACCTGTGTTGATGCGGAAGAAGTTTTGCGCTGAGACGGTGGAGGCAAGCAACAAGCCTGCGGTTGCCAGCAAGGCGGGAAGAAGATTACGTTTCATCGGGAAGATCCTCAAAATTGGTTGACGCGCGCTGTAACAGGTAAGAAGTGGCGCAATAAACAGAAGTTTATGCTGGAGTCGTCAAATCAGGGCGTTCGCATCTTAATTAACCACTAATTCGTCGCACGCAAACGCGATCGAGAACGCATCAATGCCAACGTTGATTCCGCCGGTCACGCTCATCGTCGACAGTACGAGTTCCACGTTGTGGCGCTGACAGATGTCGCGCAGATCGCGGAACGAGACGAGGGATCGGATGTCTTCGAGATCGCCCGCGTAGCTCGCGCACAGGGTGTGAATGGTCAGGCCGCGCGTGACCTGATCAGCCGCGATGCCGATCGCGCGGTCAAGCGCTTCCTGATGGCCGCGCACTTTGAGGATCGGCTCGGTATTGCCCGTATGCACATGCACGATGGGCTTGATGTCAAGCGCCTGCGCGAGGTTGTACGAGAGCCACGACAGCGAACGGTCGCCTTTTTCATGTCCGCGCTTGTAGAGATAGAACAGGTCTTTCGGCACCACCAGGGTGTGTACGGTGCTGCGCAGTTGCTCAATGGAGGCCGCCACGTCCGCCGCGGCGACACCCCTGTTTAGTTGATTCACGGTTTCCGCGAGCAACACCGCTTGCCCCGTGAAGCCGGTCTCGGAATCGACTACCCAGGTTTTGAACGGTGAGCGATTGCCGATGGCCCGACGCACCCGGTTGTGGATGACGGTCAGGTGCGACATCGCAGCCAGCGAGTTCATGTAAATGCGGCTGCGCGCCGCGGTGATGGTGACCTGCAGCACGTAGTCGATGCGCTCGTTCAAATACGATTGAATGAAGTCGCGTGTCTCGGCCGAGCCGAGCGCTGTGGTTGAAGCGCTATTGCTGCGCGCCGAAAGGTCTTTGCGGAAGAACTCCATCGCGTCAAATTCGTTGTGGGTGTCGTACAACTCCCAGTCATCGACCGACAATTTGATCGGCAGCACCACGACGTTGTTTTCCGACAGCCACTGGGTCGGCATGTCGCACGCCGCGTCGACCACCACCAGTGTGCGTTCCCTGTCCGACGCCGCTGCGCGTGTGACCGGGCGTGCCTCGTGGCCGACGTTATGAACGCGGTCGTTCGCGGCCGTGTTGGGCGGGCGTGCGATGGACGCCGTGCCGTAGGCTAAGGGGTTGGCGCTGTGTTGGTTCATACAGGATTTATTTACAGGGCATCTAATGGCTGAGCGCACAAAAGTGCTGAAAAAACAGTGACCTGGGAGAAGCCCGGTCTACGTAAATCAGCAAGAGGCGGGAGCGAATTCTAAGAACGATTGCGCGCAAATTCGACGTATTGCGCGCACATTCAGACTCGTCTGCGTGTGTCTATTTATGCCGTAGGCATGGTCTGTGAAGGGTGATTGGCGCGAGAGTGACGCGGGGCGTCACTTGCGCTTGCTAACGCGCTCAGAAAGACCAGGTCAACTACTGGGGATCTCTAGAAATTCATTGGAGCAGTTTGTCATCCTGAGCTACAGCGAAGGAACAGGTTGATTGGCAACGATTGTCGCCAAGAAAATCTACTTTTGCGTGCTACCTGATCCATCGCTTAAGGCTCAGCTGCGGCGTCCGTGGTTACCCACAGCGCCCGGATGACATCGGGCTGGCACCGACCCCGCAGGCAAAATCCCGTCGGACTCTACCTGCGTTTTGTGTGAGTTTGGGGCATGCCCCAAACTCACACAAATGCGTAATTCGT
>JBBRVM010000597.1:0-2437 GCA_038246865.1 Burkholderiales bacterium | reverse complement strand
GCGGAGTTTTGCGAACTGTTCTGGAAACTTGTTCAGCGCATAGACGCTGCCAGTCATCGAATTGCGCGTGGTGTCGTTGCCGCCGACGATGAGCAAGATCAGGTTTCCGAGAAATTCCTGGCGCGGCATGTCCTTGGTGCTTGCGCCATGCGCGAGCATCGAGATGAGATCGTTGCGCGGCGGTGCGGCGATACGATCTTCCCAGAGGCCGTTGAAGTATTGCAGGCACTCCATCAGCTCCATGCGGCGCTGCTCGTCGCTCTCGACGATGCCCTGCCCTGGCGCTGCAGTCGCGACGTCGGACCAGCGCGTCAGCTTGCGGCGATCTTCCCATGGGAAATCGAACAGCGTCGCCAGCATTTGAGTCGTGAGTTCGATCGAGATTTTCTCGACCCAGTTGAACACCACGCCGCGCGGCACATCATCGAGCAGCTTGCCGGCGCGGTCGCGGATGATCGGCTCAAGATTCGCCAGATGGTTCGGCGCCACGATCGGCGAGACGGTCTTGCGCTGCACGTCGTGCTTGGGCGGATCCATCGCAATGAACATCGGCAGCGGGAAGTCTTCTTCCGGATCGAACAGAACGATCGACGGCTCAGACGAGAATTGCTGGTGGTTCGTGTCCACAGCCATGATGTCGTTGTACTTGGTGACGGACCAATACGGGCCGTTCTGACTGTCCGGGCAGTAGTGAACTGGATCCTCTTTCCGCAGCCGCTCGAAGAACGGCCACATGGTGTTGTCGCGGAAGCGCTCGCTGCGGCTGATGTCGAGCGTCTTGAGGTCCGTCGTCCAGGCATCCTCGTTTGGATCGTAATCGAAGACGTAGTCTTCGTTGCGTTTTGGGACGTAGTCGGAGATTGCCATGGCGCGCCTCTTTCGGTGGCTGACTGCACCAAATTTCGAGGCGATTGTCACGTTGCCGTAGCGGACGCCCTGCCGAGTTGCGTCAGGCAAGCGCCATCCTTGCCGGCGCGCATATTGCGACGCGGCGCGTGCGGAGCGGGGACACGAGAGTTCGCGCCGGTGGTGCGGAGTAAAACTCCGCCAAAAGGTGCGCGAAAAGCGCGAGCTCTGCTGCGTCCCCGGCGGGTGTTTGTCGCTAGCCTCTGCGCCGGCGGAGCTGTTCGCTCCGTGAGGCATCAGCTAACGGCGGGCGGGCTTCCCAATTTGAAGTCCCGGACCCGACGGTTTCATCCCCGCCGGCATCGTTCTCGCTCAACCGCATCGCCGCTCAGATTGGGATTGGCGCCAACCCCTCCGCCTGAACTGCGACGGGCAAAGTGTAAGGCGGCTCCAAACCAGTCGGATTGATTTTTTGTGGCGCGTGAAGTTTCAAGGCGTTGAGCGGAAAATGTGTTGGATAGAGGGCTGATCTATCCTCGGATTTGGGGCGCGGTGGTGTGCTGTTGGCTCGAAGCCGACGTTGACGTTGCTGGGCCATTTCGTGAAGTTGCGCGGCATGGATGATCCATGGGGCCCAATAGTTCGAGCGGGTTGGCGCAACACGCCAGCAATTTCGGGGCGCGCCGCGACCGAGACCGACGTGAAGGCTGGTAGGGCTGTCTTCTACATTTCGAGTGGAAGCGTTCCGCATCAAATCGCCGTTCCTATCTGCGGAATCCATCGCGACGTCGAGACAGACAGCGCCACGCCGGTCGTGGTCATCCAAGCTGAAGAAGCGGGAGACCAGACAATGTTGGGTGCGCGTCTGCTAGGGGGAGGCAACATGGTCTGTACGCTGGCAGAAGTAGAGTTTCTGACTGAGCCAGACGCACATTTCTTCACGGCCTAATGACCGCCTTCGGCGCTGTGAATAGCGGTCAGCTAATCAGACGGCTACAATGTCCAGGCCAGCGTGGCGGAATTGGTAGACGCCGGGCTACAGCCCGCTCTCACGAGTGCAGGTTCGATCCCTGTCGTTGGCAACAGTGGATTTCCGCTCTCGACGAAAAGCGGTCCTTCGGCGCTCAACGCGTCGACTCGCGACGTGCCTTGCGTTCGGCTTCTATTTGCTCGCAGTCGCGCCAATGTCGCGCTGATGATCGATTGATCCACCAAAGCACCGCAAAGGACGAAGCCCCGATGATCCACCAGCCATACTGTTGGAATATCGCACGAGGTATGATGAGCCCGACGAACACGAACACCGCCTGGATGACGAGAAGCCCGCGAACTCTGTAGCCGAACAGCATGGGGTTCAGTTTGGCGGTCCAAGCGCCGCACGGCAATGGGCCCCCTGCCTGAAGTAGATCCCCTGACGCAGAACGGGTAGCGGCGCCGCGAAATGCAAAGAAATCGCACTGGGGTTAAGGCGGCCTTAGCCACGCGCGTGCCTTAACGGGCCTGCGCGGGGGACGCGCGACTACTTACGGCTAACGACTATGCTGCGCGTCATTTCCTGCATCACTCAGGAACACAATCACTGGCTTTTGCT
>JBBRVM010000596.1:0-2440 GCA_038246865.1 Burkholderiales bacterium | reverse complement strand
GTTGCGCTTCATGAGTGACGCGATTGCGCCCTTTTGATCCCCCATCGTGTCCATAAAGCCGCGGATCGTCGCGCGCACAAAACCCTGCACAATCCTTGGATTTTTTGCGGCGTACTCGCTGTCCACAATGATGCCATTGCCGTAAAGCTCAAGCCCCAAATTTCGCATCAGCATCACGTTTATTTCGTCCTGTGCGATGCCGCGACCGCGCAGGTTCATGTACGACGAAAACGAGAACCCGGTGATCGCGTCCACCTTGCCTTCAACGAGCATCGGCTCGCGCACCGGGAAGCCAACGTTTTCGATCTTCACCTTGCTCGCATCGATGCCGTTTTTCTTCACGAACGCAGGCCACTGCGCATATGCCCCATCGGCAGCGGGTGCGCCCAGGGTCTTGCCTTCCAAATCCTTCGGTTTGCTCACGCCACCTTTTTTGAGCGAGATAATGGCAAATGGCGGCGCGTTGTAAATCATCGTCACCATCGTCAACTTTTTACTGGTTGGGTTATCGCGAAAGCGCACTAAAGTGTTGATGTCGCCAAACACGAATTGATAGGCACCGGACGCCGCACGGTTAATCGCCTCGGTCGAACCGTTGCCGGTGTCGATAGTGACGTCGAGGCCTTCGGCCTTGTAGTAGCCTTTGTCCAACGCTACAAAAAAGGGCGCGGCAGGGCCTTCGAAGCGCCAATCCAGTGCGAATTTGATGGGGGTTTGTGCATGCGCCACTGTGGCCGCACCAAGTGCGAGCGCGGCTAAGAGGAATTTCATTTTCATTGGAGCTCCGGGAAAGGTCGTTGCCGATAAATTTATGTATGGGGCGGTACGCAAATTGCGTGCCTTGGTGAACGAATCATTTTTAGGGAAGCACACTATGGTGCAAGCGGGAGAACCATTAGTCGAGCTCAATAACGTGAGCATGACCTACGGACAGGGCGCGAACGCGGTGAAAGCGGTCGACCAGTTGACGCTGACGATCAAGAAAGGCGAATTCATCGCCGTGGTCGGGCCGTCCGGCTGCGGCAAAAGCTCAATGATGAAGCTCATCAGCGGTCTGAAGCCTACGTCTGAGGGCACCTTGACTATTGAAGGTCAACCGGTGAAAGGCCCGATCAACAAGGTTGGTATGGCGTTTCAGTCGTCGAACTTGCTGCCATGGCGCACGGCGGTCGACAACGTGTTGTTGCCGCTCGAAATCGTGCAGCCGCATCGCTCCCGCATTCGAAAGGAAAAGGCGGCGTATCGCGAGAAAGCCCGCGCGCTGCTTGACTCAGTCGGTCTCGCGGGGTTCACAGAAAAATTTCCGTGGCAACTCTCCGGTGGCATGCAACAGCGCACCAGTATTTGCCGCGCGCTGATTCATGAGCCGGAAATTTTGATGCTCGATGAGCCGTTCAGCGCGCTCGACGCGTTTACACGCGAGGAGCTTTGGTGCATGACGCGCGACATTCACCAGCAGCGCGGTGTTACCGCGATGCTGGTCACGCATGACCTGCGTGAGGCCGTGTTTCTGGCCGACACCGTGTATGTCATGAGCGACCGGCCGGGCAAGATTGTCAAGGTGCAGCATGTTGATTTGCCGCGACCGCGCGATCTCGAAATCACCTACACCAAACCGTTTCAAGATCTCGTTCATGAGCTGCGTTCACACATCGGAAAGCACTAGGAGGCCATGATGAAAAACTGGAAAGAAAACATCCTCGCGCCGCTGTTGTTCACCATCGTACTGCTGGTGTTGTGGGAGATTGCCTGCCGTGTCTTCGGCTTGCCGACGACCGTGCTGCCACCGCCCACGCTGATCGCAAAAGCGATGGTGCAATACTGGCCCGCGATCTGGGAAAACTCACTGCAAACGCTGATGACGACCCTGCTCGGTTTTGCGCTCGCCATCGTGTTCGGGCTCGTGCTTGGCGTCGGTATAGGTTGGTCGAAGATGATCTACGGCGCGCTGTATCCGGTGATGATTGCATTCAACGCAATTCCGAAAGTGGCTGTAGTGCCGATCCTTATCATCTGGTTTGGCATTGGCACGATTCCAGCGATTTTGACGGCGTTTCTGATCTCGTTTTTCCCGATTGTGGTGAACGTGGCGACGGGGCTCGCGACAACGGAGCCTGAGTTGCAGGACGTGTTGCGCGCACTCGGTGCGAGCAAACTGGATGTGGTGATGAAGGTCGGCATTCCACGTTCGATGCCGTACTTCTTTGGCTCGCTGAAGGTCGCGATCACGCTGGCATTCGTCGGTTCGGTTGTGTCCGAAACTATTGGCGCAAATTCTGGTCTGGGCCAGATGATGCTTGCTGCGCAGGCCGGCTTTAACGTCGAGCTGGTGTTCGCTGGCGTCATGGCGCTTGCGATTCTCGGCATCGCGCTTTATGCGATCACCGCACTGGTGGAGCGGCGATTTACGGGCTGGGCGTTCCGGGCGGAAGGCATCGGT
>JBBRVM010000595.1:0-2444 GCA_038246865.1 Burkholderiales bacterium | reverse complement strand
CGTGACACTCAAGAGCAGGGCGCGACTACATACCGAGAAAAAAGGTGTGCCATGGGATTATTTGCGCTCGGAGAAATGATCAGCTGCGCCCGCTAGCGAGGCGCTGTTTTTTCTAGGCTAGCGTGTCAAGCGCTTTTTAGCAACGACAACTCTCGGCGAGTCACCGAATGCCCCGTGCCAATGAACTGCATCGCGCCAGAAATTGCCGATCAACCCTTTCCTCTATCTCGCCCACCTGCTCGCAAATTTGATCATAGGTGCGCCATCGCATCCCCTTCGGTTTACCGTCTGAAATCTCCGCCCGCAACTTGTGCGACTTTTGCATCAGCCGATCCATCGCGTTGCCTGACTGTGACGAGTAGGCAACGCGCTGGCACTTGCGACACGCGAATCGATACGCCCTCAGATACAGCAGCGCGCAACGCCGGTAGCACACAGGACATCGAAACCACGCGCGGGTACCGCCGTAGCCGCAGGCCGTGTGGACAATCGGGACGACCTGTTGCTTGTCTTGCCATTCGTCGGTGTACCGATCCTTGATTCGATAAATCAAAGTCATGCTGTCTGGTGATGACTGCACGTTGATACTGCCCGAAGGCTCCCCGCCGCGATTCCACCCCCAACTAAAGTAGCTGGCGCGCTCAAAGTACCCACTACGTGCCCAACGCCGCACATCGACGCGCGGCACCGACTCCGCCTTGAGGTTGTGTGCCGGTCGCCCAGCACCGTATCTGCTCCCGCCTGCACCCATTGCCGCCTCCTTTCACGTTTCCACAGAAAACGAAATCATTTGGCTAACTTGATTGTTTTTCAAATCGAGCACGCCCGCGAAAAGAGGTTTTCAGAGGTTGTTGCCATCGTTACCGCCTGCATGCTTGTCGTCAGCGTTCGAACCACAGACTGCACGCTATCTATGGCAATCTGCATAGGTGTTCGAATTTCGAAGCCGGTGCCTACATTTTGGGCAACACCGAACGGTTCAGCGCAAACCCTCATTGCACGGGCATTCCAGCGTTTTGACGTACATCGCTCACGCTTTGATTTTCGAAGCCGGAAATAGCCCCCGGCTTTGAATTTCGAATCGGTACGGCTTTGAATTTCGAACCGTCACGCTTCGAATTGCGAATCGGTGAATTTTTCTCTGCATTGCGTTTCGCGCGTTCGGCGGTTGCTTCAGCATGACTGGTGCGCGCCTGTGTATCGGCTGCATTGATTGCGCTAGTTGCGGCTTCCACCGTCGCGAACTGTCGCCATTCATTTGACGCTTTCGATGATGGAATGTGCAGCTTCACCCATTCGTGGCAATCCTCGACGGTGAATCGGTACAACGTCGGGATCGCCTGGCCCCGATTCACCTTACCGCCTTCGCGGGTCACGGCGATCAACCCAACGGCCTGCAATGCGCGCAGACCACTAGCCAGAGTTGACGTCGATACCGCAAACCCCTGCGCGGCTAATCCGGCGTGGGTGAATGCGAGATTACCGTTGAAGTTCGAAGTTAGCTTGCGACGGCACGCGATATAAAGCGCCCGCTGTGAAAAGTTCAAAGCGAACCATGCGGGCGAATCGACGATTGACCAATAAATGCGCAGATGCGCGCCGCGCGGGTCTCTGAATTTTTCCTTCGCCATAGTTTCATCCTGTCGCCTGTGTTTCAGCAAGCCTTCGCAAATATCGGAGCAGTTGCCACGCTTCCAACTCTGAGAGCGCGGCCAAGTCTTCGCTTACGCCCAAGTGGGAAAAGCGCGCTGCAAGCGTTTGCAGCTCGTTCAGCCATGCTGGGTCGCTCATGCGTCACGCTCGAAGTTTGAATCGTTTGCGGGCGCGTTTGGTGCGACCGTGAGCGATTCTGTTGAGCGCGGCTCTTGCAACAGCACGTAACGGGCAACGCCACGATGCAGCGCTCCGTCGTCCGTGTGCGCACTAACCGGGGTTGTGACAATGATGTAGCCGCGCGTTTTAAGCTCGAACACTCGTGGAGCGGGCTGCATGATGCCCCAGTCCCGGCGCAATTCAATGGTTGTCTTCGGCCCAGTGCGCAGGGCTTGAATAACCCTTGCACGCTGCGTTGATGCGCTGTTATCGTTGAGTTTCTGGTTAGATATTTGGGCGGCTTCGGTCGCCTTATTTTTTTCCATTATTGGCGCCCGTTCTTTGTTACGTCACCCGCGTTGAGCGTTGCGATCAAGGCGTCAATGTCGGCGCTGCGCCATGCGGTCGTGCGTTTACCTAGTTTGATTGGCTTCGGCGCCTTACCCGCGCGCACCCAAAGCCACCATGTCGACCTCGAAACAGGTATTAGCGGTTGACCCGCCGTGACGTGTGATTTTGTCCTTACGATCTGATTGAGACGAAGAAATGCCGGTTTTGTCATCTTGGGGTTTCCTTGTGAGTTGTTAGACACAACTGCACAGTACTTCGCACTCCACCGGTCCGGAATGAGT
>JBBRVM010000594.1:0-2444 GCA_038246865.1 Burkholderiales bacterium | reverse complement strand
GTGAAACGGTGGTTGGTACCAAAAATGATGCAATCTGAAACGTCTAAAACGTGCCGCGTTTGACGGTTCGCTTTTACCGCGGAGTGCATGCATCATGAACCGCAATCCCCATGCGGGTTCTGATTTTGACGATTTCCTGAACGAAGAAAATATTTTCGACGAGGCGCAGGCCATTGCAGTCAAGCGTGTTCTGTCTTTTCAACTGGAGCAGAGTATGAAGAAATCGCGACTGACCAAAAGCGCCATGGCCAAGCGCATGGGAACGACGCGGGCGCAACTGGATCGTTTGCTCAACCCGGAAAATCCATCGACAACGCTGACGACTGTCGTCAAAGCAGCGGGTGCACTGGGGCAACGCGTGAAGATATTGTTGGAACGTGCGTAGCAAGGAGTTTAGGGTGTCTGACCCTGAGGTTTCCCCACGAATCATGTCGAGTGTGTGGCGTATTAAATGGCATTGGCAACCTGCTCGCGCAAGGTGAGTATATGCTGTCAGGGATCGCCGAGTTGACGTAGCAACGCGGGGCTTGCAGATCAGTCTGCGGGCGGGAGTCATCACCGAGATTTCAGCGCGATCCTTGCGCCCTGTGCTCATCAACTGAAGTTCCAGCTGCCGGGGCCTTGGCGGCCTCCCCGATCAGTCGCAGGGCAAGCTGCGCGATATGCGCGATCAACAACAGGATCAGCAGGCGTGTAGCACCGGCACTGCGGCAGTGTGACAGCCCCATGCCGAGGGCCATGTTCTTGGTATCGCGAAACGGTTGTTCGATGCGCAGGCGCTGCGCGTAGAGCTTGGCGATGCTCTGCGCGCTCAGGTGATGCAGTGTGTTGACGCCTGTCTAGAATTGATCACTTTCCCCACAATGCGTCGATCCATAATTGACCAGCATAGCTGTTCGCGGAAAGCCGCCAGTCCTGGCTAGCAGTCCGTTGTTCCTGGCCAGCTTTCAACCGGCACTGGTGGTCAAATCGAGGCCAGCGTTAACAGGCATTATCTAATAGGTCATATCTTGCCACTATATCGTTAATTTGGTGTATTATATGACTCATTATGACGCGTACCTCCCCATCACTGTTGCCACGTCTTTCACGTCTGTTGGAGAAGGTCGGAGGCAATTTGAAGCTTGCCCGTCTGCGTCGGAATTATTCGGCAGAGACCGTGTCGCAACGCGCTGGCATTTCGCGCAAGACGCTGTACAGAGTCGAGAAGGGCGATCCAGCGGTGGCATTTGGCATTTATGCGCGGGTGTTGCAGGTGCTGCGACTGGAACAGGCTTTGGTACTCCTGGCGGCGGATGATGAGTTGGGGCGAAAACTCCAAGACGCCCAACTCGCTCCCAAGCAGCGTTCTCCCAAGCGTCGTGCCGCCTCGCCGCAAGATGGCGAGGTCGATCCCGATGGCGGCCCAGGAGCTACCTGATGGTCAGATTCAACACGGTGCAGGTATGCGTCGATCTTGAGCCCTTCGGGGAACCCGCGCTCATGGGCTCTTTGCATTGCCAGAACGCAGGTTCCGGGGAGATTTTCTCCTTCGAGTATGCCCCGTCGTGGCTACAGCGCGCCGAGGTTTTCGCGTTCGACCCCGATCTCGCCCTAGTCTCAGGGTCGCAGTACCCCGCACCGGATCGCGTCTCATTCGGCATCTTTTTGGACTCTTCGCCAGATCGATGGGGCAGGGTGCTAATGCAGCGCCGCGAAAATACACGAGCGCGTCGAGAGGGACGAAGGCCCGGCACTTTGACGGAGTGGGACTTCCTGCTGGGTGTGCACGATGAAACTCGACTTGGGGCGTTGCGCTTTCGCGCGGCAGCAGGTCGGCCGTTCATGGATAGCGATGCGGGTTCTGCTGCGCCGCCTATCACATCCCTGCACGAGCTGCAGGCTGCCAGCCTACACTATGAGCAGCATGAGGACGAGGAGGACCATCCGGACTATGAGCGTTGGTTGTCCCAGCTTTTTGCGCCCGGCACCTCCCTTGGCGGCGCTCGACCCAAGGCGTCGGTGCGTGACGAGGCGGGTGTCCTGTGTATGGCCAAATTCCCGAGCCGGCAGGACACGCGGGACATCGGCGCCTGGGAACTGCTTGCCCATCGCCTCGCGGCGAACGCCGGTGTCATTGTGCCGGAGACTTGGCCGTTGCGCCTGCAAGACAACCCGTACACGACCTTTATTGTGAAACGGTTTGACCGCACGCCGCGCGGCGCTCGGCTGGCTTTTGTTTCAGCCATGACGCTGACGCAAAGAGCCGACGGCGAGGCCGGTGCCAGCTATCTCGAACTGGTAGATTTGCTGCAATCCAGAGGTGCCAATACTCAGGCTGACTGCGAGCAACTCTTCCGCCGCGTTGTCTTCAGCATCCTGATTCACAATACTGACGACCATATGCGCAACCACGGGTTTCTCATCGACGCGCAGGGCATCCGGTTATCGCCGGCCTATGACAT
>JBBRVM010000593.1:0-2446 GCA_038246865.1 Burkholderiales bacterium | reverse complement strand
TGAGTTGAGCGCGACGATACGATCTTCCGGAACAGTCATTGTGCGCGTGGCGGTTTGATTACACGCGGTGAGTGCGACTGTGGCGACGAGCGGTAGAACGAGGGAGCGCCACACTACTTCGCCAACGCCTCAGGCCGCGTCATCGCATCCAGAATCGCAGCGGTTTCGGCATCGGGCTGTCCATCAAAATTGCGTTGTCGAAAACGCAGTTGAAATGCCTCAAGCACATCGCGCGTGCCCTTGTCCATCTGGCCCGTCTGCGGCGTACCGTAGCCATAGAGCGCGAGCTTTTGCTGAAACCACGCGATGTCCGGCAATTGCGCCGTGTACTCGGGCAATTTGCTCGCAACATAATCGGCATCCGGCCACGGAATCAGCCCCTCTTGCGCAAAGCGCTTCCACGGGAAACGTGGCCCCGGATCAACCTTGCGGCCCGGCGCAATATCGCTGTGACCCAGGATTCGATCAGCTCGAATCTGGTGACGATTGACGATCTCTTTGACGAGCGCAATCACCGCATCGATCTGTGCGTCCGGGTAGTCAAACCAGATCGTGCCCTGTGGCGTCTTCTGGTTGCCCAGATTGACAATTTCGATGCCGATTGACGACGCATTCAGGCCTGCGGATGTGCCCCAGCGGCTTAGGCCTGCGTGATAAGCGCGACGCGATTCGTCGACCAGTCGATAGACATCTGGCGGGTTGATGTCGACGAGGTAGTGGCTGCTGACGGACCCTTCGGTCAGGATCTTTAGCGAGCGCTCGAAGTTCTCGTTGGTGAAATGCAGGATCAGGAACTGCGCGCGGCTGTCCTGACTTTTCGCGGTAAAGGTCGTGTCAATTTTTACGGCAGGAACGGGCGGCGGCGAGGTGGCACAACCCGTTATGAAAAGCGCAAGCGACAGGCTCGCAAACAGCAAAGAAAATCGGTTCATACATTGCGGGCGCCAGCGAGTGAGCGCAAAAGTCCCTTTGAGCGCTCAAGGATAGCGTAGCGCAATCCCACCAACTGACAGTAGTGCCGTTGTAACGCATGCAACAAAGTTGATCCACAGCGCGCTGCTGCGGCAAGTAGGGCACTTATCATTAGCGCATGGCACTTACCTACCTCTGGACCGGATTTTTCATCGTCGGCTTTCTCGCGGCGCTCGCGCAGTGGATATTCCTGGGCGACAGCGAAGTCTTCAAGCGCATCGTCGACGGCACTTTCGAATCGGCGCGCATCGCAGTCATGGAAATAGCACTTCCGCTCGCGGGCGTCATGACGCTTTGGTTAGGCATTCTGTCGATTGGCGAGAAGGCTGGCGCGATTGATTTCATCGCACGGCTGATCGCGCCGTTCTTCTCCCGCATCTTTCCAGAAGTGCCGAAAGATCATCCGGCGACCGGGCACATCGTGATGAATTTTTCGGCCAACTTTCTGGGGTTGGACAACGCCGCCACGCCGTTCGGCTTGAAAGCGATGGCGAGCTTGCAGGAGATCAATCCGAACAAGGACGTGGCGAGCAACGCGCAGCTCATGTTCCTCGTGCTGCAAACGGCTGGGCTCACGTTGATCCCGTTGTCGGTGATGGCACAACGCGCGGTGCTCGGTGCTGCCGATCCGTCGGACATTTTTATCCCGACCCTGATTGCGACTTACGCTGGCACGTTGGTCGCCTTCGTCGCGCTCGCTATCAAGCAACGTATCAACCTTCTGGACCGTGTGATTTTTGGCTGGATCGGCAGCTTCACTGCGTTCATTGTCGGGCTCGTGTGGGTGTTCAGCCAGTACCTGACGAAAGCCGAAATTCAGAGCGTATCGAAGGTCGCGAGCAATCTGATCTTGTTCTCGATCATCATCGTGTTCATGGCTGCGGCTCTGCGCAAAAAAGTCAATGTCTTTGAGGCCTTTATCGAAGGCGCGAAGGGCGGCATTCAAACCTCCATCACCATCATTCCGTATCTCGTCGGCATGCTGGTCGCGATCAGCGTGCTGCGCAATTCGGGCGTGCTCGGTTTCATCGTGCAGGGGTTCGCGTGGTGCTTTGCGCAGCTGGGATTCAACACCGATTTCACGCCCGCATTGCCGACGGCACTCATGAAGTCTGTCAGCGGCAGCGGCGCGCGGGCGATGATGATTGACGCGATGAAAACGTACGGCGTCGATTCATTCGTAGGCAAGCTGGTGAGCATCCTGCAAGGCTCGTCCGACACCACGTTCTACATCATCGCACTGTATTTCGGTTCTGTGGGCATCAGCAAAACGCGCTATGCGATTGGTTTTGGACTGCTTGCGGATTTTGCCGGGGTTGCCGCAGCTATTTTCGTCGCGTATTTGTTCTTTCACTGATCCGGTGCCGCGCGCCGCCTATGCAGCGGCAACTCGTTGCCCCGACGTTTTGCGCCTGAGCCAGACAACGAGCGGCCACAGCAACGCCGCTATCGCCATAAACGCCAGAACACCAGC
>JBBRVM010000592.1:0-2447 GCA_038246865.1 Burkholderiales bacterium | reverse complement strand
GAACGACGCCGAGCCGACCATCGGCAAGGATGCCAATCGTGCGCGCGAAAAGGCCTTTTTCGCCGCGATCACCGATTTTCGTGGCGGCAAGGTTCTCGCAACAGGCGTCGGTGGCGACACCAGCTTTTCGCATTGGCATTTCGATTTCACACACAGCGCGTGGGGCGATCGCAACTACCATCAGGTCGCGGTGCGCACATGGCTCGAGGGCAAGATTGTCCACGAAGTCTTCTACTACGGCTGAACCCATACGACCGGGCGGCAAATCTGTCCGGTCGCAGCCCCCTTGAGAGCACACAATGTCCACACTCCCTTCCCTCTTCGTGAGCCACGGCGCGCCCAATCTCATGCTGGGCATGACGCCAGCCCGCCAATTTCTCAGCGAGCTTGGCTCGTTCTTGCCGCAGCGCCCCGAAGCGATCGTCATGATTTCAGCGCATTGGGAAACTGCTACGACTACGGTGAGCGCGCCGTTGACCAATAAAACGATCTATGATTTTGGCGGGTTCGAGCGCGAACTATAGTCGCTGCGCTATCCCGCCCCAGGATCACCAGAAGTCGCGCAGCGAGTCGCGTCTTTGCTCCAATCAGCCGGATTGTCCGTTTTGATCGATACACAGCGCGGTCTTGACCACGGCGCTTGGGTCCCGCTCATGCTCGCGTGGCCGGACGCTAACATTCCGGTGATCCAGCTTTCGGTGCAGACGTACGCCGGCGTCGATCATCATCTTGCAGTAGGCGCGGCGCTTGAGCCGCTCCGAAGCAAAGGGGTTCTAATCATGGGATCGGGTTCGTTCACACATGATCTGCGCAGCTATATTCCGCAGCGGCACGATGTTGATGCACCAGAGCCAGATTGGGTCACCAGCTTCGCGGATTGGATGCACAATAAGATTTTTGCTGACGATCGGGATGCGTTACAGGATTATCGCACGCACGCACCATTTGCCTTGCGCAATCATCCAACCGAAGAACATCTTCTCCCTCTATTCGTCGCCTTGGGCGCGGCCGGCAAGAACGCCGTTGCGCCGCGCGCTCTTCACCAGTCATCAACGCATGGTGTCTTGCGTATGGACGCTTACGCTTTCGGAGGAGTGGCATGACAGCGATCCGACTATCACCGCTAAGCGGCTTACGGCCGCAAGCCCTCGTTATACTTCTGCACGGTGTCGGTGCTAATGCCGAGTCGATGCGAGCAGTGGCGCAAAGTCTTCAGCACCAGCTGCCCGATGTGGCCTTCTCCATTCCTACGGCACCTGAACGCTCGGATTTGGGCGGCACCGGATTCCAGTGGTTCAGCATTCGCGGAGTCAGCCACTTTAATCGTGGCGACCGCTTGAATGCCGGACTGCCGCCTATCGAAAAATTGATCGCCGAGGAACTTGCTTATTATGCGCTTACACACGATCAGTTAGCTCTCTGCGGCTTCAGTCAAGGCGCAATGATGGCGCTGGCACTCGCCGATCGCCCGCGTCCACCCGCAGCGATTGTATCGATCGCAGGACGGATCGCTCGTCCCGTCGCAGCGGCAACGAGTTTATCTCCGGCGGTGCTTTTGATGCACGGCGATGCCGATACCGTTGTGCCCTTCGTTTGTCTTGCCGAGGCGGCAGACACATTTGCGGCAGCCGGTTTCGTTACGGACATCCTCCACGTCCCAGGTCTTGGCCATCAGATCGCGCATGAGCAACTTTCTGCCATCGTACCTTTTGTGACTCGCACGCTGCTTCGCGTTACCGTTGAGCAAGCGGTATGATCAGGGCTTTGACGCTGGTGTGGCGCGCAAAGCGACGGCAGATGCTGATTGCCTGGTTGGCAGCGTGGCCTACGCTGACCGTTGTGTTGGGTGTCTTACAACCAGTGACCCGCGGCTGGCCGTTACCGATGCGCTCGCTCGTCAGCGCTACAGCGATGGTGTTTTTGATGAACTTAGTCAGTATCCCCATGCTGACCAATTGGTTCGCAAAACTGAGCGGTTGGCTGTGTATCGGCGCGAATCCCGAGGTTGGCCCAGATGATGTCGGCGCGAGCTTGTTCGCGGTCGGCCATGCCGCGAAAGACCATGCCGTTGATCAAATAGACGCGGGGGTCGCTTACTGCGTTGTCGTCCGACCCACCGGTCACTGCAGCGACGCAGGCGGCTAGCCCCGGGGCCTTTGTTCATGCGCTGGTCAGGTTGCGGGCTAAACGAACATGACGAGCCCTATTTTTCGGGTCTTGAGACACTCCATGATCAACGACAACAATCGCGAAAGAATGACCCCCGCCCCGATGCAATAAATTCGCTAACTAATTGTTGTTGTCGACTGTGTGAGTTTTCATTGCCGCTTCCCGCAAAATATTCACGACGTGATCATTCCATAGCTTGACCGCGTTCCTTTTCTCGTCTTTCCAATCGTGCCGTTGATAGATCCCTGCGACGCCCGCGCGCGATCCACCAACGTGGT
>JBBRVM010000591.1:0-2453 GCA_038246865.1 Burkholderiales bacterium | reverse complement strand
TGGCATTGAGGCGAATCTGGCTGACCGTCCCGGCGGTATTTTCGTGCGCTTGGCCGATCAGATTTCTGCCGAAGATCGTATCCTGTTCCAGACCGTGGCGCGGGTCGTATTGAGTGACAAGCGTGGCACGTTGGCCGATCAGGTGAATCGGCGTGCATCGCCCGATCTCCGTGCTGCGCCGCCACCGGCTCTGATTCCGCGTTCGACTCCGATGCGGACTAGCGAGACGACCGCTACTGCGACGGCACAGTCGGATCCGCTCCAGTTTTTCAACGGATATGGTGGTTTCTCCTCCGATGGTCGCGAGTATGTCGTTAGCAGTCCGCCTGATCGGCCCACGCCCGCGCCTTGGGTCAACGTCATCGCCAATGCCCAGTTCGGCACCATCATTTCAGAGAGCGGGGCGGCGTACACATGGAGTGAGAACGCGCATGAATTTCGATTCACGCCATGGAGTAACGACCCTGTCAGCGATTCGACCGGCGAGGCAATCTACATTCGCGATGAAGAAAGTGGCAGGTTCTGGTCGCCAACGCTGCTTCCGTGTGGTGGAAATGCAGGTGCTACCAATCTGACGCGGCACGGATTTGGCTACAGCGTGTTCGAGCACGAAGAAGACGGCATCAAATCCGTGCTCACCGTTTATGTCGACACTGAGGCGGCAGTCAAATTTTCGGCACTGAAAATTCACAATGTGTCAGGCCGTGTGCGGCAGCTTTCCACCACCGGTTACGTGGAGTGGGTGCTCGGTGATTTACGTGCAAAGTCTGCGATGTATGTCGTTACCGAAGTCGAGTCGGCCAGTGGTGCCCTCTGTGCGAGAAATCCCTACAGTACTGAGTTTGCGGATCGTATGGTGTTCTTCGATGCCGACGAAGCAACCAAGGGAGCCTTTGTCACCGTGACCGGCGACCGCAGCGAATTTATCGGACGCAACGGTACGCTCAAATCGCCAGCCGCTATGGGTCGGACGCGGCTATCCAACAAAGTCGGTGCCGGGCTGGATCCGTGCGCTGCCATTCAGATTCCATTCACGCTAGCCGACGGGCATGCGCGCGAGATCGTGTTCCGTCTTGGCGCAGCGGGTCGCCGTGGCAAGGACGATACCGGCGAGCGCGTCCTGCACTTACGTGGCCCCGGTGCCGCTCACAATTCTTTGGCAACCGTTCGCGATTACTGGTCGGACACGCTTGGTGCGGTGCAGGTGGACACGCCAGACCCAGCACTCAACCTGCTCGCGAATGGCTGGTTGCTCTATCAGGTCATCAGTTGTAGGCTCTGGGCGCGCAGTGGCTTCTATCAATCGGGCGGCGCTTACGGTTTTCGCGATCAGCTGCAAGATACGATGGCACTCGTGCACGCCGAACCTGTGATGCTGCGGGCGCAAATACTGCTCTGTGCGTCGCGTCAATTTACGGAAGGCGATGTTCAGCACTGGTGGCATCCCCCGTTCGGACGGGGTGTGCGGACGCATTGCTCTGACGATTTCCTGTGGCTCGCGCAGGCCACCTGTCGCTATGTTCACAGCACGGGCGACACAGGCGTTCTCGGCGAAATGGTCTCGTCGCTTGAGGGGCGGGCGGTCAATCCAGAAGATGATTCGTACTACGATCTTCCCATTCGTTCCGAGACGAAAACGAGCCTCTATCAACACTGCGTACGTGCGATATTGCGAGGCCTGCGATTCGGCGAACATGGGCTGCCGCTCATGGGCTCCGGCGACTGGAATGACGGCATGAATCTGGTCGGGATGCAGGGTAAGGGCGAGAGCGTATGGCTCGCGTTCTTCCTGTACGACACGCTAACGCAGTTTGCCGACTTGGCGCGCAGCTATGGTGATGTCGACTTCGCTGATCGCTGCAAAACGGAAGCGGATCAGTTGCAACGAAACATAGAACAACACGCCTGGGACGGGCAATGGTATCGGCGCGCCTACTTTGATGACGGAACGCCGCTGGGATCGCACACCAATCCCGAATGCCAGATCGATTCGATTTCACAAAGCTGGTCGGTGCTCTCCGGCGCGGGTGAAACAGCCCGTTCGCATACGGCGATGGCGTCGCTCAATCAACGACTGGTTCGTCGCGACGCAGCGCTCATTCAATTGCTTGATCCACCTTTTGACAAGTCCGCATTGAACCCCGGTTACATCAAAGGCTATGTGCCCGGCGTGCGAGAAAACGGCGGGCAATACACGCACGGTGCGATTTGGGCAGCGATGGCATTTGCCGCATTGGGCGACAAGACCCGCGCCTGGGAATTGTTCAACATGATCAACCCGATCAATCATGGCGACTCAGACGCAGCTATTGCCACCTACAAGGTCGAGCCGTATGTCATCGCGGCTGACGTGTATGGCGTCGCGCCGCACACTGGTCGTGGTGGCTGGACCTGGTATACCGGCTCGGCGGGCTGGATGTACCGGTTCATTCTTGAATCGTTGCTGGGGCTAC
>JBBRVM010000590.1:0-2468 GCA_038246865.1 Burkholderiales bacterium | reverse complement strand
GATTGGTGAAATCGACCGGCAGCTTTTCGCCCCTGGCGAGCATGTCGCTGATGCGCTTGTGGGCGGCATCACGCCCGGTCAGCATCTTGCCGTTAAGCAGGAGCGTTTGGCCCGGCTTCCAGCTGGCAACTTCTTCTTCGGTCAGCGTATTCAGATCAACGCGTTTGCTGAGCTTCACGTCCGGTGCCCAGTGAACGTCGGGCCAGATGTCAAGCGACGGCGGCTCACACAACGTCGGCCCGGAGCCGTCAAGCACGAAGTGCGCATGGCGCGTTGCGGCGCAGTTTGGAATCATCGCCACCGGCTTGCCCGCCGCATGCGTCGGATACATCGCGATCTTGATGTCTAGCACGGTCGACAAACCGCCAAGACCCTGCGCGCCGATGCCCAGCGCATTGACCTTTTCGTAGAGCTCGATGCGCAATTCTTCGGTCTTGTCTTGCGGGCCGCGTTTCAGAAGCTCATACATATTGATCGGCTCCATCAAGACTTCTTTGGCCATCATCATGGCCTTCTCGGCGGTGCCGCCGATACCGATGCCGAGCATGCCGGGTGGGCACCAGCCCGCACCCATCGTCGGCACGGTTTTGAGCACCCAGTCGACGAGGGAATCGCTCGGATTCATCAACACGAACTTGCTCTTGTTTTCGCTGCCGCCACCCTTGGCCGCAACGTTCACGTCAACGGTGTTGCCGGTTACCAGCTCCATGTGAACCACGGCCGGCGTGTTGTCGTTGGTGTTCTTCCGGGCAAATAGCGGATCGGCCACGATGGAGCCGCGCAGCTTGTTGTCTGGATCGTTGTAGGCGCGAGCGACGCCTACGTTGACTGCGTCGGTCACTGAGCCCGGAAAGTCGCTGAAGCGCACGTCCATGCCGATTTTCAGGAACACGTTGACGATGCCGGTGTCCTGACAAATCGGGCGATGACCCATCGCGCACATCTTTGAGTTGGTCAGAATTTGCGCGATGGCGTCCTTCGCGGCGGGCGAGGCTTCGGCCTCATAGGCGCGCGCCAGGTGCTCAATGTAATCCTGCGGGTGGTAGAAGCTGATGAACTGCAGTGCTGCCGCGATGGACTCGACGAAGTCGTCGTAAGTGATGGTGGTGGTCATGGATCAGGTATTCGACTCGCTAATCGTTGTTGGAGCGGCCATCTTATTTTTGGTGCCGTGATCGGCGTGGGACATCATCCGGTCGGTTGCGGCGATGGCCATCGCGGACAACAGAAATACTACGTGAATAGTCGTCTGCGCGATCAGAGTTTTTTCAGTGTACGACTCGGCATTGATAAACGTCTTCAGCAAATGGATCGACGAGATGCCGATGATGGCTGTCGCCAGTTTGACTTTCAACACCGACGCGTTGACGTGCGACAGCCACTCTGGCTGGTCGGGATGGCTCTCAAGGTTCATGCGCGAGACAAAGGTTTCGTAACCGCCGATGATCACCATGATGAGCAGGTTCGAAATCATCACGACGTCAATCAGACCGAGCACCAGCAGCATGATGAGCGTTTCGGTCAGCTTGGTCGGCACGACGGGACACACTTGCGGCGGTATTTTGGCCGCCATCTGCGCAACATCGCAGGGCTGAACCGAAGACGCGATGAGCTGCACTGCCTGCGTCGAACCAAACGCCGCCTCGATTAAATGGGTGAGTTCAACCCAAAAGTGAAAGACGTAAACGCACTGAGCGACGATCAGGCCGATGTAGAGCGGCAATTGCAGCCAGCGCGAAGCGAAAATCGCAAATGGCAGGGGGCGCATTTTTTTGATAGGCGCGGCTGCGCTACCCGTGGATTTCATACGGTAAGCAAACTTTGGAACGGGCACAGTCGGAAGGTGGTGGCTTTTAGCGATCTTGAAGCTGCAACGCTTCTTTCTGCGTTGAGGCCAGTTTAGCATCGGTACGTTTCAAAAAGCGGTAGCGAGGACCGTTTTATGACGCACTTTTGCGCGGTCAGCTTTCTTGCGAAAGCGCCGCTGTATTGGGGAAGGATCGTTATTTAATTAGAAGTCGACTTAAGTAATAAATCGCAGCTGGCCCACGATCAGCAGTAATCCTGACCTAAAGCTGAATCTGCAAAAGTCGTCAGTCTGGTGTCAATCAATGCGGCTAACGTTGTCAGTTAAAGAGGAGGTGTCACTTGACTTGTCTTGAGTGATACATTGATTTTTCGTTAAGGAGGAAACCCATGTCTGCACCATCGTCCGCGATTCAATCCGTATTGGTCGAGAATCGCGTGTTCCCGCCGCCCGCCGCGTTCACCGCGCAGGCCAATGTGAAGCCTGCCGATGTCGCGGCCATGCTCGCCAAAGCCGCGACCGATCACGCGGGTTTCTGGGGCGATCTGGCTAATGAACATCTGATCTGGGCAAAACCCTTTGCCCAGTCGCTGGACGACAGCAACGCGCCTTTTTTCAAATGGTTCGCCGACGGCGAGTTGAACGCTTCGTACAACTGCCT
>JBBRVM010000589.1:0-2470 GCA_038246865.1 Burkholderiales bacterium | reverse complement strand
TGGGCAACCTACTTTCTCGCGGGTGGAAAACCGCGCCAAAGTGTTCCGACAAAAGTGCTGCGCATGGCTGCGTTAGAGGCCAGTGGTTTGCCCGAATGGTTGTTCGAAGAGAGCTATCAATCGGTCGGCGATCTCGCTGAAACGATTGCGCTGGTGTTGCCGCCACCTACGACTGACGACGACGCTAGTTTGACAACGTGGATCGAATCGCGGCTCGCGCCCATGCGAGGTGCGACGCTCGAAGACGCGACGGCGACCCTGCATCGCTACTGGCAAACGCTGGACGTTGAACGCCGGTTTTTGCTGACGAAATTGATTGGCGGCGGCTTTCGTGTCGGCGTATCAAAGCTTTTGGTGATTCGTGCGCTGGCTGAATTTAGTGGCGTCGATGCGAAGACGGTGGCGCTGCGGCTGATGGGCTGGACGGACAAGAATGCGCAGCCGTCGGGGGCGGGGTTTCGGGCTTTAATTGCAGCGGTAGATGAATGCGAAAGCGCAACTCGGGTGGACGGCGCACCATATCCCTTTTTCCTCGCGCACGCCCTGAACGAGCCCGTAGAAAAGTTCGACGCAACATTAGGCAGTCCTTACGACTGGATCGTCGAATGGAAATACGATGGAATTCGCGCACAACTCATCAAGCGAAGCGGCACGGTATGGATCTGGTCGCGCGGGGAAGAGCTGATCACGGATCGTTTTCCGGAAATCGTGAGTCGTGCGCAGGCATTGCCCGACGGTGTGGTGATTGATGGCGAAATTCTGGTGATGCGCGACGGTGACGACCATCCGCAACCGTTCAATCTGTTGCAACAACGCGTTGGTCGCAAAACGCTCAGCAAAAAAATCCTTAGCGATGTGCCTGTGCAATTGCTCGCCTACGATTTGCTGGAATTCGACAGTGTTGATTTGCGTAACGATGCGCTCGCCTCGCGTCGTGAAAAACTCGAAGCGATGTGCGCCGCGAGCGCGTGGCCGCTGTCGCCTGTCGTCGATGCGCCCGACTGGCAGTCGCTCGCAAAGCTGCGTGAAGAAAGCCGTAATCGTCGCGTCGAAGGCTTTATGCTGAAAGCGCGCGACTCACGCTATGGCAGTGGGCGCACCAAGAACGACGGCACCTGGTGGAAATGGAAGATTGATCCGATGTCCATCGACTGCGTGCTGATCTATGCGCAGGCCGGTCATGGTCGCCGCGCAGGGCTCTACACCGATTACACCTTCGCTGTGTGGAATCGCGCGCCGCAGTCGCCTGAAGAAGCGCAAACCGTCGTCGCAGCCATCAAGGCGGGGATTCCGCCGGGTGACCTGCAACTTGTGCCTTTCGCTAAAGCCTATTCCGGTCTGACCGACGTTGAATTCAAGCGCATCGACGCCGTGATCCGCAAGTCCACGGTGAACTCATTTGGCCCGGTACGAAGCGTGGCCCCTTCGCTGGTGTTTGAACTCGGATTCGAGGGCATCAACCTGAGCGAGCGCCACAAAAGCGGGATCGCCGTGCGCTTCCCACGCATGCTGCGCATCCGTGACGATAAACCGATTCATGAGGCGGATACGCTTGTGGCGCTCAAGGCGTTACTTTGAGGATCAGCGACACCCGTCGCAAGGTGCGATTAACCTCGATTTCGCCATAATTCCGAGCTACAGCTTTTCTCTGAAAGCGCTGCCGCATATGGGCTGGATGTACTAAACGGCATTTCTTGGGTTTCTAAATTTATTGCCTCTAGCCCCAGTTTGGCGAGGCTTGCAAGGAAAAGCTGTTCAACAAAAATTGCCAGAACAATTCGACCCGTTAAAGTCCCACCATCGCCAAACTCAGGTGCCAGAGCCGCGCAGATTTTTCAACGTTAGTGGCCTTGCTGCTCATGCCTTGCGCGAAGGCAATCGCACCCGGCTTCTGCCGGTTGCCCCAGCTCCAGTGCACACCCGATTGCAGGAAATGATCGTCAATGACCACCTGTGTCACGCGATCACCGGACAGCGCTTGACTGACGTAGCCCTTCGTAATATTTTTCTGAAACCACGGGAAAATTTTGCGAAACAGCGCCGGGCTGTCGCGAAATAACGCGGTTTCTGCGACGCAGCCTGGGTAGAGCGTGTTGAAGATGATGCCGGTGTCCTGATGGTGGCGCGCATGAAATTCGCGGTTCATCATCATGTTGCAGAGCTTGCTGTCCTTGTACGCTTTTCCCGCCTTGAACGGCTTGCCGTCGATCATGGCGACCGGCGCTTTAAAGCCCGCCTCCAGACCTTGCAATTGCCCCAAATCTGCCGGCGCGGGAATCGGCACTTTGCCGCCGAATTCTTTGGAGTTTGCGGTGACCGTGCCGAGCGTAATCAGACGCGACATCGGCGTGTGCGGCGATATCGCCGCTTGCAGCGCAGGAAGCAACAAATGACTCAGCAAAAAGTGTCCCAGGTGATTGGTCGCCACGCTGATCTCATAGCCTTCGGGCGAGCGGGCGTCTTCAATAGC
>JBBRVM010000588.1:0-2475 GCA_038246865.1 Burkholderiales bacterium | reverse complement strand
TCAGCCGTTGCGCGTCGTGTTCGATCACCTCGGTGAATTGAGCCCGATGGCAAAAGTGTTGCAAGGCGGCGCGCTGGTTTATTGTTCCGATCAAATGCCTGTCGGTCTGCCGGAAAACGTTGAAGTCGTGCGCTTGCCGGACGCCAAACAGAAAGGCAAGATAGATCTGCCTGCAGCGCTTCAGGACTTGGGTGCGCGCGGCGTGAATGAGTTGCATGTCGAGGCAGGAGCGCGGCTCATGGGGCCGATGGTTCAGGCGGGACTCGTCGACGAATTGCTTATATATCTCGCGCCGAAATTGTTGGGTCGCGATGCCCGAGAAATGTTCTCGTTTGCCGCACCCGACAAATTGGCGGATGCGTTGCAGTTTGATTTGCATGAGGTCACGCGCCTGGGCGACGATGTGCGAATCATGATGCGGGCGAAGTAATCAACATGGGGATGAGCTAGTCGTGTTTACCGGAATCATTACAGGCCTCGGGCGCGTCACGGCGCATGAACCCATCGGCGACGGACAGCGCATCACAGTCGCTTGCGGCGACTGGTCACTCGACGACATTGCAATTGGTGATTCGATTGCGCATTCGGGCTGCTGCCTCACGATCGTCGAAAAGGGCGCGGGCGTTTTGCGCTCAGATGTGTCGGCGCATTCGCTCAGCATCGTCGCGGGCCTCGAAGTCGGAGCGTTGGTAAATCTTGAAAAATCGCTGACGCTCGCGGACAAGCTCGGCGGTCATTTAGTGACCGGCCACGTCGACGCGACAGGCCTCATCACGCAGTGGAAAAACCTGGCCGAGAGCTGGTTGATGGAAGTCGAAGTGCCAGCGCATCTGGGTAAATTCATTGCACAAAAAGGCTCGATCACCGTCAACGGCGTGAGCCTGACCGTGAACGCGGTGGAGGATGGCGCCACCGGCGCTCGGTTTCAGGTCAATGTCATACCGCACACCCATCAGGTCACCAATTTTTCTGATCTGGAAGTCGGAAAGCGCGTCAATATCGAAATTGACACCATCGCGCGCTACGTTGAGCGCCTGACCCGGCGCGCCTAGAATTCGTCATAGCCTTTTCGCTTTTTTCGCAGTAGAGAATTTCCATGTCCAAAGCCACCTTTAACTGGAGCGATCCGCTCCTTCTTGATCAGCAACTCACCGAAGACGAGCGCATGATCCGCGACGCGTCGGCGCAGTACGCGCAGGACAAGTTGCTGCCACGCGTGGTGGAGGCGTTTCGCAATGAGCATACGGACATCGAAATTTTTCGTGAAATGGGCGCGCTGGGTTTGCTCGGCCCAACGATTCCTGAGCAATACGGCGGTGCCAGCCTCAACTACGTGGCGTATGGCTTGATCGCTCGCGAAATTGAACGCGTCGATTCGGGTTATCGCTCGATGATGAGCGTGCAGAGTTCGTTGGTGATGGTGCCCATTAATGCCTTCGGCAGCGAGGCGCAAAAGCAGAAATACCTGCCGAAATTGGCGACCGGTGAATGGATCGGTTGCTTCGGCTTGACCGAACCGAATGCGGGCTCTGATCCGGCGAGCATGAGCACGCGTGCCAAGACCGTGCCCGGTGGTTTCTCGGTGTCCGGCGCGAAGATGTGGATCTCGAATTCGCCCTTTGCCGATGTGTTCGTGGTGTGGGCGAAAAATGATGAAGGCCGCATTCGTGGCTACATTCTTGAGAAGGGCATGAAGGGCTTGTCTGCACCAGCGATCAAGGGGAAGATTGGTTTGCGTGCGTCAACGACCGGCGAGATTGTGATGGACGGCGTGTTCGTGCCAGCCGAGAATGAGTTGCCGAATGTGGAGGGGCTCAAGGGGCCGTTCACTTGCCTGAATTCCGCCCGCTACGGCATCGCCTGGGGCGCGTTGGGTGCGGCTGAGGATTGCTGGTTTCGTGCTCGGCAGTACGTGATGGATCGACATCAGTTTGGACGTCCGCTGGCGGCCAATCAATTGATTCAGAAGAAACTGGCCGACATGCAGACCGAAATCACCCTGGGCCTGCAAGGCTGTCTGCGCCTGGGCCGCATGAAAGATGAAGGCAACGATTCGGTCGAAATTACCAGCATCATGAAGCGCAACAGTTGCGGCAAAGCGCTCGATATCGCCCGTGTTGCCCGTGACATGCTGGGCGGCAATGGCGTGAGCGACGAATACGGCGTGATGCGGCATATGGTCAACCTTGAAGTGGTGAACACTTATGAAGGCACACACGATATTCACGCGCTGATTTTGGGCCGTGCGCAGACCGGGATTCAGGCGTTTCAATAGCCATTTCTTGTCGCCATGAAGCTCTATAACTACTACCGCTCGTCCGCCGCGTACCGCGTTCGTATCGCGCTGAACCTGAAGGGCATCACGTGGCAGCACGTCGGTGTGCATTTGCTGAAAGCGCAGCATCGTGCGCCGGACTATCTGAAGTTAAATCCTGCGGGCCTGGTGCCGACTTTGGTTGCAGACGATGGCGCGGT
>JBBRVM010000587.1:0-2476 GCA_038246865.1 Burkholderiales bacterium | reverse complement strand
GGCCGCAAACTACAAAAAATGATGAACGAAAAGTGATCGCCCGACTAGAAAGATGCCTCAGCAAAGTTACTTTTCGGGAAAGTTGTCATGTTGAGTGAAGCGAAACATCAGGTGGCAAGCATTGAGCGTCGTGGAGCGCGTTTTAGTAGGCGCACTGAGCCTTCGCCATGCTCAGGATGACAACTTCAATGCTGAGGAACCTTGCAAATTAGGAGTGATCAATCGTGGCTAGAGAAAAAGTAGTTGGCCTGGGCGGCGTGTTCATCCGCGCCAAAAACGCAGAAGCACTGCGCAAATGGTATTTCCGGCACTTAGGCGTCGACATCACCGAATGGGGCGGTGCGGCCTTCCAGCAAACCACAGGCGACGAAACCTACTGGAGCGTGTTCGAGGAAAAGAGCGACTACATGCCGCGCCGCCAGCACATGATGCTCAACTGGCGTGTGCTGAATCTCGACAAAATGCTTGATCAGCTGCGTCTGGCTGATGTGCGGGTTGACGACGAATTGGAGGAATCCGAGCAAGGCCGCTTCGGCTGGGCGTACGATCTTGAGGGGAACAAGTTCGAGCTGTGGGAGCCACCGAAGAACGGCTGAATCGACTGAAATGCGCATCGCGATCATCGGCTCGACAGGGTCCGGCAAGTCAACGCTCGCCACGAGTCTGGCTGCGAAATTGCAAATCCAGCATACCGAACTCGACAATCTGCACTGGTTGCCGGGGTGGCGGGAGCGCAGCAACGAAGAATTTCGCGAACTGGTTGATCTGGCAACGCAAGAGACTGCGTGGGTCATCGACGGCGGCTACTCCGTCGTGCGCGATCTGGTGTGGGGGCGCGCTGACGTCATCGTCTGGCTCAATTACTCGTTTGCAACCACCGCTTGGCAGCTCGTGCGGCGAACGATTCGACGTAATACGCAAAAAGTGCCGTGCTGCAACGGCAACTACGAGTCGGTCACGCGGTCACTGAGCCATGATTCAATTTTGCTTTGGTTGTTCAAAACATACGCGAAAAATCGAACAGACTTTCCCCGTGCTTTGACGCAATATCCGCAGGCCCGGCAGGTTGTCTTGCATTCGCCAGTTGCCACGGCGCGACGGCTGGAAGCGGCAGGTTCGCCGTCTGACTAATCACTCGAACAGGCGCGACCGCAGTTACTCCGCCTGATTCCGCATCCAGTCGGCTGTTCCTGATAGTTGCCCCATCAACCAATCGGCCAGCCTCGAATCGATTTCGCAATCGACCAACGCCAGCCGCATGCACGCTGTCCAGGCGTCACGTTCCGGCGATCCGATAGGGAATGGCATATGCCTTGCGCGCAATCGGGGATGACCGAAGCGCTCAACATAATGATTCGGGCCGCCCATCCAGCCGCACAAGAACCAGTAGAGTTTTTCGCGCGAACCGTCTAGCGTTTCGGGATGCATCTTGCGGATGCCTGCGAACTCCGGGTCAAGATCCATATGATCGTAGAAGGCGTCTACCAGCATGCGAATGCCTGCTTCGCCCTTGAACAGAACGTACGGACTGTCGGCGGAAGGGTTCAAAGCGACGCTCATGTGCTCTCCAGATCGTGCAGCAACACTTCGCGAAACGTGCGCAGCATGCCTGCCGTCGCGCCCCAGATATAGCGCTCGTTGAACGGTACGGCCCAGTATTCGCGCCGCTGGCCTTCACGCATGAAACTGTCGCGTCGCCAGTTGTTGTCGTCGAGCAAGTGCGCAAGCGGTACTTCGAATGCGTCGGCAACCTCCAAAGGTTCGCACACGTATTTTTGTGGCTGCGACCTAGCGACGACAGGCGTGATTTCGTAGGCGGTCACTGTGACGTATTGCGGCAAGGTGCCGACGATTTGAATCTGCGTCGAATCGGTGCCGATTTCTTCGGCCGATTCGCGCAGGGCTGTGGCGATGATGTCGGCATCGCCCTCGTCCTGACGACCGCCGGGAAAGCTGATTTGTCCGGCGTGGTCGTAGAGGTGCGCGGTGCGTTGCGTGAGGACTACGCTCAAGTGCTCTTCACGTTCAATCAACAGAATCAATACGCCAGCGGGGCGCACGTTGCGACCCAATGCTTCGTGATATTGCCGACGTTCAAGCACGCTCATGTCGCCCGCTTCGCCAAGCGGTGTGCCGCGCCATGACTGCGCGCCCAGGATTTGCGACGCTACCTGCTCAATCCTCACGCGCACTCTCCGGGCATCACTATGCGCCCTCTCTCAACACCTGAATCGGCGGCGTCGTGAGCACAGATCGCGTGCCTAACCAGCCCGCGAGCAACGTGAGGCCGGTGGCCGCGGCAAAACCCACAATCCAGACCGTCGGCGATGCCGAAAACTCGATCTTCAACACCCGAGTCGCCAGCGCCCAGGTCAGTGCCAGCGCACCGAGTACGCCGAGTAATCCTGCCGCACCCCCGAGCGCTGAAAATTCGGCAATCAACGCGCTGCGAATCTGGCTGCGCGTGCCGCCGAGC
>JBBRVM010000586.1:0-2479 GCA_038246865.1 Burkholderiales bacterium | reverse complement strand
GCGCACGACGGCGTGGTTGGCGGCTAACTGGTTATAAAACAGCGCATTCATTACTGTTAATTTATACAGTAATTTATGCCCACTGCAAATACTCTTTAGGGCTTGCAATGGAAGGCCTCGAAGCCTACAATGTTGTCATGCTGTCTGACAACTTTGTTTTTGAGCGAGGCCTAATTCACGCTGCCGAAGGGTTAAGTGGGTCCATCCGCGCACCGCTAAATACGGTGGCGCGGCCACAGTCGCTCGCCGATGAAACCTATCGCCAATTGCTGATGCAACTGGAAAGGGGGCTGTGGGCGGTAGGCAGCAAATTGCCACCCGAGATGGCGCTGGCTGAATCGCTGGGCGTGTCGCGCCCGGTGGTGCGCGAGGCGCTAGCCCGGCTTAAGGCTGATGGGCGAATTGAGACACGTCAAGGCTCGGGCGCAATCGTTTCGGATCGAAATAAGATTGCGGCGTTTCGCTTCGCGAAAGCAGCCGGTGCCGAAGCGACTGACGCGCTCGATATCGCGGAGCGAGAAATGCTCGAGCTGCGCCAGATCGTTGAGTCCGGCGCCGCTGAATTGGCAGCAAAGCGACGCACCGATGCAGACGTCGCAGCGATCCGTGCAGCGGTGAATGCGATGGATGGTGCTTTGGAAAAAAAGAGCGACGGTTCCGACGTGGACGACGCATTTCACAACGCTATTGCCGCTGCGACACACAATTCACAGCTCACAAAATTCGTCGAATTTGTTGGCGCACAATTCTCAGCCTCGCGCAAGGCCACCTGGGATAAGACGGGATACGGCGTCGGTATCACCGAGGTGGGCCAGGACGATCATCGCGCGATACTCAAAGCCATCGATGATGGCGATGCAACCAAAGCAAAGCGACTGTCACATGCGCACGTGCAGCGTGCGATTGACCGCGTGGCTCGCCGAATCGATGAACCTGCTGCCATGACACACAAGAAAGACTAACCATGCAATCCGCCAGTTTTTTTGAATCCCTGGCAGCGCTCTTGCCCGCAGAAAATCTCAAGGTCGCGGAAGAGGATATGCGTCCCTACGAATGCGACGGCCTGTCGATGTATCGCACGCTGCCGAAGTGTGTGGCGTTGCCGGAGGATGAGGCGCAGCTAGCCGCTGTGATGAAGCTCTGCCACATGCACCGCATTCCGGTCGTTGCTCGCGGTGCAGGCACGGGCCTCTCGGGCGGCGCGATGCCGAGCCCGGATGCGCTGCTCCTCTCGACCGCGAAGATGATGCGCATGCTCGGCATTGACGCGCTCGCCTGCACAGCACGGGTCCAACCGGGTGTGAGAAATCTCGCCATTAGCGAAGCGGTTTCGCAATACGGCCTCTACTACGCGCCCGATCCGTCGTCGCAAATCGCCTGCACGATCGGCGGCAACGTCGCCGAAAATTCTGGCGGCGTGCACTGCTTGAAGTACGGTCTCACTGTTCACAATATTCGCAAATTGCGCGTCGTTCTGATGACAGGCGACATTGTCGAAATCGGCTCCGACGCACTCGATTCACCGGGCTACGATTTGCTCGCGCTGATGATCGGCTCCGAAGGCCTGCTCGGCATCGTCACCGAAGTTACCGTCAAGCTCACACCCAAACCGCAACTCGCACAAGTCGCACTCGCCTCGTTCGCGAGCGTTGAAAGTGCCGGTGCGGCGGTCGGCGAAATCATTGCTGCTGGCATCATTCCAGCGGGTTTGGAGATGATGGACAAAATCGCCACAGAAGCCGTGGAAGGCTTTGTGCATGCGGGCTACGACTTGAACGCCGCTGCGATTCTGCTATGTGAGAGCGATGGCACGCCAGAAGAGGTTGCCGATGAAATGGCGCGTGTGGCCGAAGTGCTGCGTAACGCAGGCGCGACCGACATCAAAGTGTCACAAAACGAAGCCGAGCGACTGCGCTACTGGAGTGGTCGCAAAAACGCTTTCCCTGCGACCGGCCGAATTTCGCCAGACTACTACTGTATGGATGGCACCATTCCACGTTCGCAATTGCCTCGCGTGTTGAATTTCATCGCAGAGCTCTCGATCAAATACAACCTGCGCTGTGCCAACGTTTTTCACGCTGGCGATGGCAATTTGCATCCGCTCATCATGTTCGATGCCAACGTGCCCGGTGAGATCGAGCGCGCAGAGGATTTCGGCGCAGAAGTGCTGGAGTTGTGCGTCGAAGTCGGCGGCACCATCACTGGCGAACACGGAGTAGGCGTGGAAAAAATCAATCAGATGTGCGTGCAGTTCTCACCAAAAGAATTGACGCGCATGCATGAGATCAAGCACGCATTCGATGAACACGGATTGTTAAATCCCGGCAAGGCGGTGCCGACGCTGCATCGTTGTGCTGAGTTTGGCAAGATGCGAATTGGTAAAGGCAAGCCCCTGCCGTTTGCGGATTTGCCGAGGTTTTGATGTAGTCCCTCCCCCCGAACATTGCAAAAGGGGGGAGGTTAGGTGGGGGATGGTTTT
>JBBRVM010000585.1:0-2489 GCA_038246865.1 Burkholderiales bacterium | reverse complement strand
GCTGCGATGACATAAACCGCGTCACTGATTGATGCGATCAACACGAATAGCGCGCCCAGGAACATGGCTTGCGCCATCGCCGCGCTACCGGTGCCGTGTTCGGTCATAAATTGCGGCAGGAATGCTGAGAAAAAAATGATCGTTTTCGGGTTAAATAAAGCCACGATGAAACCATCGCGAAACACCGGCCACATTGGGGCACGTTGCTCACCGGCTCCCCGCAGCGCCCGGTCGACCGCCGCTCCGGCACGCTCATCAACCCTTGCGCGCAGCGTCTTGACGCCCAGATAAATCAGGTACGCCGCACCTGCGTATTTGAAAACCGAGTAGACGAGCGCAGAGGTCGAAAACAGGGTTGCAAGTCCGAACGACGTCGCAAATACGTTCACCAGCGACCCGCACGAAGCGCCCCCGACCGAAGCGAGCCCGGAGCGACGCCCCTGCCTCAGACTGCGCGCCACCACATACAGCACCACCGGGCCAGGAATGATGGCGAGCAACAGGCTCGCGCCAAAGAAAACGCGAAGAACCGACCAAGGGGGAATGAGGCTTGCATCCATCGCCCAAGCACAGCCTTTACACTCGGCGCATGCCCCGCATTGATTCAACGTACCACTGCCCGTGGTGGCTGCCGACGGGTCACCTGCAAAGCATCTATGCACAGTGGCTGCCGCGATCCAAGATCGGTTACCGGCGTGAACGGCTTGAACTCGCCGATGGTGATTTCATCGATCTGGATTGGGCTGATGGCCGCGCTGCGGAAGGCCCTTTGCTGGTGTTCTTTCACGGGCTGGAAGGCTCCAGCGATTCGCAATATTGCCGCACCACAATGGCCGCCGCCAATGGGCGCGGCTGGACGGGTATGGTGGCGCATTTTCGGGGCTGCTCGGGCGAACCGAACCGTCTGCCGCGCTCTTATCACTCGGGCGACAGCGAGCATTGCGACATCGTTCTGCGGGAGGTACGCTCCCGTTTTCCCGCCCGAACCGTCTTCGCTGTCGGCGTATCGCTAGGCGGTAACGCACTGACCAAATGGTGCGGCGAGCAAGGCGAAAGCGCAAAGGAGTTTGTCAGCGCTGCGGCGTCCGTCTCGAACCCGCTCGATCTCGGCATTTCCGCCGAAGCCATCCTGCATTTCAAGAACTGGATTTTCAACAGCTATTTCATGAATGCGATGGGCGAAAGCTACTCGCGCCGCATGGAGCAGCATCCGCATTTGCGCGATAAGGGTTTCCTCACCAAACCGAGAAACTTCCCGCAATTTGACGAGCACTACACCGCGCCGATGCACGGCTACACCAGCAGCTGGGACTACTACTATCGGGCCTCTTCTCGTGGTTTCATCGCAAAAGTTCGTATCCCCTTTCTGCTGCTCAACGCGATGAACGATCCCTTTGTCCCGGCCTCGCTGTTCCCCAATGTAGCCGAAATGCCCGACAACATTACGTTGGAGCAACCCATCGATGGCGGTCATGTGGGCTTTGTGACCGGGCCGTTCCCTGGCAAGCTGACCTGGTTGCCGGAGCGGCTGTGCGAGTTCTTTGAGCCACATTCGGTTGTTTAGGGCGTGTATTGGCAATTTTTGCCAAGCGGATTAAAATTGAAACATGGCGACCATGAACATTTCCATCCCCGAGACCCTTAAATCCTTCGTCGACAGCCGTGTCACGTCGGGCGGCTTTGGCTCGCACAGCGAGTACATCCGCGCGCTCGTTCGCAGGGACGAGCAGGAGGCCGCGAAGGACGCGCTACGCACGCTGATCGCCGACGGTTTGCGCTCGCCAGAAGGTCGCCCCTGGCCCGAACTGCAGGCTGAACTCGCGGCCAGAACCGCCCGCTGACTGAGCACGCAAAAGAGAACCAATGAAGCCGCTTTTGCAGCGCAAAGCTGCACAGGATGACATCGTCGCTGCGTTTGATCGTTACTTGCACGAAGCGAACGAGACTATCGCTTTGCGCTTTTTAGCGGCCCTGGATTCGCTCTTTTCTCAACTGTCAAGGTTTCCTGATTCGGGATCCAGCCGCTACGCCGAAGCGCTTGCCATTGACGGTTTGCGCGATGCGGTGACGCCTCGCTTCCCGTACCTCGTTTTTTACTTTGACCGCGAACAGTACGTTGATGTCGTTCGCGTTTTGCATCAGGAACGTGACCTCGCGCGCCTGATTCTCGATGAAACCCCCAGCCGAAAATAACAGGACGCCACATGCAACTTCCCTCAGAAATCTTCAAGGCCTACGACATCCGTGGCATCGTTGGCAAAACGCTGACGCCGGAAATCGCCTACGCAGTTGGGCAGTCGCTCGGCACCCTCTCGCTGGAGCGCGGAGCAAGCTCCATTGCAGTCGGCCGCGATGGGCGACTCTCCGGGCCCGCGCTTTCGCAGGCGTTGCGAGACGGCATCACCTCCACCGGCTGCAACGCGATTGACATTGGCATGGCACCGACGCCGGTCTCGTACTTCGCGGGCCATGTGCTGGGTACCGGATCG
>JBBRVM010000584.1:0-2502 GCA_038246865.1 Burkholderiales bacterium | reverse complement strand
AGATGCTGGGCTCGGTTGCGCCGGCATGGCGGGCGAGACGCCATTGCCCAGGGGCATCATCGTGGAACTCTTCAGTCGCTGACGGCCCTTGTGGCCGAGCCCCTCGAGCCGCAATTCTTCGGCCGCATCCAGCCGCTTGGCGATAGCCGTAGGCATCATGTGTATATATCGTGATAGGGAACGTAAATCACGGTGCCCGCTATACGCCTGCAAATCGAGCACTGTCGGAAAAAGTCCCGACTCGGCCACTCGGCTGATTGCTTCGTGGCGCATATCGTGAATGTGAAAGTCCTCGAGTTTGGCGCTATCACAAATGCGCTTCCAGGCACCGCGAAGCTCTTTTTCGGAAATGTCGAAGACCAGGTCTGAGGTGCGCGGCAGTTGGTCTAGCAGCGCGAGTATGTCAAGGCGAATCGACAGGATGCGCGGGCGTCCGTTTTTGCTGGTCGGCAGGTAGGCGGACTGTGCCTTGAAATCGACGCGGTCCCAAAACTGCCCAAGGGCTTCGCCGCGACGCGCGGCAGTTGCAAGCTGGTACATCACGAAAGCTTCAAGAAACGGTATGTGCTTGTAGCTGTTCAGGGCTTCTGCGCGAGCCTCTTCGTATGCGTACTTGATGATTTGCTTGTGCGCGTAGGTCGTGCTTTGCTTTTCAGCTTCGGTGCGGGCGTGGGTCATCAGTTCTTGCGTGCGCGATTCGATGGAGCGCAGCTGGTCCTCTTGGCGCGCGGCGTCGAGCAAACGGACCTCCTCGTCCAGGGATAGACGACGGTTTCTCTCGTTGAAATACTTCGGGCGGCGCACGCCTTCCATCGGAGCGCGGTCCACGCGATAACCCCAGGTCGACGTCGCAACCTTGAATACTGCCTGCAACAGGTCAAGCTGGCGGTCCACAGTGGAGGGCTCGACCACTTGCAGCCGGTCCTGCACAAAAGTTTCAATATCGACCGCTGTCACCGCTGGCAACGGTTTGTGCATCCACTCTAGTGATGTCATCGGCGCGCGATTTGCGCCCAAAGGCGTGATAAAACAGCCGAACTCCTTTAGTTCCGTTTTGCGGATTTCTATGCGCTTTTGCAGCAGATTTGAGCTGTCCTGCAGCATGGCCGTGAGGATGGTCGTGTAATTTTTGCCACCTTTGAGTTTGGGGCACTCCTCGGCAATGTAGCGCTCAATGAGCTGGGCGGTTGTCACGCCGAAAGCCGCGGTGTAGTCCCGAAACACGCCTCGCGACTGCTGGGCGTCTATTTCTTTCATGAATTGGTCTGCTGCGCAAAGCGAGTCAAAAGTCAGGGTCTGCTTGGCCTTGCCCCTATTGCGCACCTTTACCTGAAAGGTGTTGCCCTCCTGAGTCACATCCACCTTGAGCGTGGGATGCAGCGTGCGCATCTCAAGCAGGTAGGCCTTGGCGGCCTTCAAATTGGCACCAGGGAAGCGGCGCGTGAGGTCGGGGTGCTTGCGGACGGTTACGACGTAAGCGGAGCGGTTTTGAATGCTAGACATGGAATAAATCTCCAAAAAGTTAGTGGAGACCCGTCTAGTCACATGGGTGGAAATTGCGTTGTTTTAGACGTTTTAGACTGCCGCAGGGGTGTGGCAGAAAAACGGCACAAGCGTCGCGCAGCGGTGTTTCGGCGACTGGCTAGATGCCAGGTTACGGCGAAATATCGCGAACCGGAACGCAGCTTGTCGAAAGCTCGAGCGCTCACAATTGGCGCAGATTTGGCGCAGAAGGCCCGTTTTTGACTGCTTTTTGGCGCAGCCGGGCTTTTCTCTACGCTCTAAGTAGTTGATTTACTTAGAAAAATCGTGGTCGGGGTGAGAAGATTCGAACTTCCGGCCTCTACGTCCCGAACGTAGCGCTCTACCAGGCTAAGCTACACCCCGATCTTCGGCGCAATACCCGATCAAATCAGTTGTTACGCTCCAAAAGTTGCGTCGCCAAGTGTATCAAACAATCGGTGTGCGGCCCCTGGGGCAGGAGGGAAGCGGACACTATCGCGCGCTGGGCTTCCTGGGCGGCCGCGTCGCGTGAAAAGTCCAACGCGCCGGTTTCTCGAACAATCGTCACGATCTGCTCCAGCATGTCCACCGCGCCGGTTTCTATGGCATGGGTGATCAACGCCTTTTGCGCCTCGGTACCACGCTGCATCGCGCAGATCAGCGGCAGAGTAGTCTTCCCCTCCCGCAGGTCATCGCCGAGGTTTTTCCCCATCTTTGCGCTGTCGCCCGCATAGTCGAGCACGTCGTCAATGACCTGGAAGGCGGTGCCCAGAGCCTGACCGTAGTCGGCGCAGGCTTGCTCCACAATGGGTGACGCTTCCGCCAGAATCGCTCCCGAACGCGCACTGGCCTCGAACAATTTTGCGGTCTTCGAGCGGATGACATGCAGGTATCCGACGCTGTCGAGCGTGGCGTCGTGCATGTTCATCAATTGCAACACTTCGCCTTCTGCGATGACATTGGTGGCGTCAGCGAGCACCTCCATGATGCGCATGTCTT
>JBBRVM010000583.1:0-2503 GCA_038246865.1 Burkholderiales bacterium | reverse complement strand
TCTCTTTCAGTCTTTGAACAACCGAAAGACTACCGCCATGAGCCTTCACTCCTCCAGTCTTTCCTACACGCCGAGAAGCGCGCAATTCGTACTGGAATCCAAGCTATCCGCGCCTAGCCCCAATGCAGCCGGGCTTTCAACGAAAAGCTGTACGGGCATCAACTGCGAATCTGAAGTGCATTTCGCCTTCAAAGCCCAGTGTGACCCAGCGGCAGCGCCGTCTTGTACTCCACCTGTTTCAATGTGAAGCTGGATCGGATCTTTTCAATGACGGGGAAGGGCGTCAGCTGTTCCAGAATAAACGCCTCCAGCGCAATCACCGTCCCATCCCGCTCGTAAACGGTCAAAATCCACGCTCCTGCTGTACTCCTCAAACCAACGCATGTCCGCTACTCAAACCACCGCCGAATTTTCACCGCCGCCCGTCGACGCTGACCCGCAGGAAACAAGCGAATGGCTGGATGCGCTGGCCGCGCTGATTTTGGCTGGCGGCGGGGAAGGATCGGAGCGCGCTGCGTTTCTGCTCGACAAGCTCGTCGCCTTTGCTCGAAGTCAGGACGTGCGCTGGCAGCCGGAGCTGTGCACGCCGTATCAAAACACCATCGCCGTGAACGATCAACCGACGTTCCCCTGCGATCTCGCCATCGAGGAGCGGCTCGGATCCATCATCCGCTGGAACGCGCTGGCGATGGTGGCGCGGGCGAACGCGGCGTATGGCGAGCTGGGCGGACACATCGCGAGTTACGCCAGTGCGGCTGATTTGTTTGAGGTCGGCTTCAATCATTTTTTTCATGCGCGCAACGTTGCGAAAGCGCATCGTGGCGACCTGGTTTTCTTCCAGCCGCACAGCGCGCCCGGTGTCTATGCACGGGCGTTTCTCGAAGGCCGATTGACGGCAGACGACCTGAATTTTATCGCCGCGAATTGAGCGCGGTGGCGGCGGGGGCGCGTGGATTGTCGAGCTATCCGCATCCGTATCTGATGCCGGATTTCTGGCAATTTCCCACCGGCTCGATGGGCATCGGCCCGATCAGCTCGATCTATCACGCGCGCTTCATGCGCTATCTCACGCATCGCAATCTGCTCGATTGCGGTGCGCACGCAAACGGATCAGGGAACCGCGTCGACGAGCGACGCGTTTGGGGCGTGTTTGGCGATGGCGAGATGGACGAGCCCGAGAGCATGAGCGCGCTCACGCTCGCCGCGCGCGAACGGCTCGACAACCTGGTGTGGGTGGTGAACTGCAATTTGCAGCGGCTCGACGGCCCGGTGCGCGGCAACGGTCGTGTCATTGATGAGCTGGAAAAGCTCTTCAGCGGCGCCGGCTGGAACGTGATCAAAGTGGTGTGGGGCTCGGACTGGGACGGCCTCTTTGCACGAGATGAAACGAATGCCCTGCTTGCGGCATTTGCCGACACCGTGGACGGGCAAATGCAGACCTTCGCGGCGAACGATGGACGCTTTAACCGCGAACATTTTTTCGGGCAAAACGAAGCGCTCGCCCGCCTCGCGCAGGGCATGACCGACGAGCAGATCGACCGGCTCAAACGCGGTGGTCACGATCTCGTGAAAATTTACGCAGCCTATGCCGCCGCGGCGGCACACGCAGGTCAGCCGACCGTGATCCTGGCGCACACCAAAAAGGGCTACGGCATGGGCAGCGCGGGGCAGGGCAAGATGACCACGCACTCACAGAAAAAGCTAGACGGTGATGCGCTCATCGAATATCGCAATCGTTTCAATCTTCCGCTGAACGACGAGGCTGCGACCTCACTACAGTTCTACAAACCGGCGGACGACAGCGTGGAGCTGAAATATCTTCACGCTCGCCGCGAAGCGCTGGGCGGTTATTTGCCAAAGCGTGACACCACCGCAGAAGTGTTGCCCGTGCCCGCGATTGCAAGCTACGGGCAGTTCGCGCTCGCACCGGACGGCAAGGCAATGAGCACCACGATGGCCTTCGTGCGCATGCTCGGCAACCTGTTGAAAGATGCCACGCTCGGCCCGCGCATCGTGCCGATTGTCGCCGACGAGGCGCGCACCTTTGGCATGGCCAATCTGTTCAAACAAATCGGTATTTACTCCAGCGTCGGCCAACGCTACGCACCGGAAGACATCGGCAGCGTGCTCTCGTATCGCGAGGCGATGAACGGGCAAATTCTGGAAGAAGGCATCAGCGAAGCGGGCGCGATTTCGAGCTGGACGGCGGCCGCCACGAGCTACAGCGTGCATGGACTCGCGATGTTGCCGTTCTACATTTATTACTCGATGTTCGGCTTTCAGCGCGTCGCCGATTTGATCTGGGCGGCAGCGGACCAGCAGCCGCGCGGCTTCCTGCTCGGCGCAACCTCGGGCCGCACCACGCTCGCGGGCGAGGGCTTGCAGCATCAGGACGGCACGAGTCATCTGTGGGCCGCCACCGTGCCCAATTGCAAAGCGTACGATCCCGCGTTCGCCGCCGAAATGGCGGTCATCATCGATCACGGCATGCGCGAAATGGTGA
>JBBRVM010000582.1:0-2515 GCA_038246865.1 Burkholderiales bacterium | reverse complement strand
CGTTCCGACTTCGCTGTACGCTGTGACGTGACCGCGCGACTGTTTGGCGAAGCCGTACACCATGCTGAGTCCCAGGCCGCTGCCCTTCCCGATTCCTTTCGTGGTGAAGAAAGGTTCGAATGCACGGCTTAGCGTTTCGCGGTTCATGCCGGCGCCGGTGTCCGTCACGCTGATTCGGACGTAGCGTCCGGCAGGCCAGTCGTCAACCGATTGAACGTCATCGGCGGTCAGATCAACCGCGGTCGCCTCAATGTATAGCGTGCCGCCGGAGGCCATCGCATCGCGTGAGTTCACCGCCAGGTTCAGGAGCGCTGTTTCCAGTTGGCCGCTGTCGGCCAGCGCGGCCGGGAGTGAAGATTCCGCCTCAACCTGAATCTCGATATTGGGGCCGAGGGTTCGCGCCAGCAAGTCACGGAACGACGCCAGCAATTCTTCGATCGGCACTGCCGAAGGTCGCAAGGTTTGTCGTCGGGCAAACGCGAGCAGCTTGGCGGTGAGTTCGGCGCCGCGCTTTGATGCACGATGCGCCGAGGCAATGGCCCGCCGGGCGAATGGGTCGGGCAATTCTGCCTCTTCAAGAATTTGCAAATTACCCGAGATGACGGTCAGCAGATTGTTGAAGTCATGGGCAACACCACCCGTGAGTTGCCCAAGAGATTCCAGTCGCTGTGAAAGCAAAAGCTTTTCCTCAGCGACTGATCGCTGCAAGGCGTTCGACGCGATGTTGGCAATGGCCTCAAGGAAGGCGACGTCGTCGGTCGTGAAGTGGTGCGTCGTGGTGGAACCGGCAACCAGCAACCCGCTGATACGTTCACGATCACCGACTGGCGCGATGACGAGGCTACGAATCCCGGCGTCGAGCAATACCGGACAGATCACAATGCTCGACGTAGATGTGTCGCCCACCAACAAGGGAGCGCCGCCTTGAAGCACGGCTCCGGACAGCATCGCCTGCGTTTTTACGATGCGGGCGTTGGTGACCAGACTGGCGAGCGTCCCGACGGCGCCGTGACAACGCAGCCCTTCGTCGCTTACTTCCTGCCCAAAAATAACCACCAAATCAGCGCCGAGCGGCAAGCGTGCGCATTCGATGGCGAGCTGACCCACGGTGTCAAAGTCACGCTCGCGCAGTGCCAGCTGACTGACGCGGGCGAGCGCGTTGGCGCGCACCAGTTCGCGCTCGGTGCGGCGCGCGTTCAGTCGTTCGCTGACGTCGCGCAGAATCACGATGACTTCGTTGCCGTCATCGCTGTGGGTCGGAGCGAGCGAGATTTCTACGGGGAATTCGTGCCCGCTTAGTTTCACGGCCTTGAGCGCGAGGCCCATTCCCATGGGTCGCCGCTGTGCTTGCGTCTGAAAACCCTCGCGCAGTTGCGAATGATGACGACGCGTTGCAATCGGCACCAGACGTTCTACCGATATTCCGCGTAACTCACCCGGCGCAGCGTCGAGCAGGCGCTCCGCTTCCGTGTTGTTGAGACGGATGCGACCACCACTGTCGACCACCAGAATGGCATCTGGCGCGGCCTCGAACAACAGCTTGAATGCGTCTTCGCTCGGTTTGATAGTGTCGCGCACGGCAATCCTCAGGCGGCCACCAGCACGTAGCCTGCGCCACGCACCGATTTGATGATGCGCGGGTCTTTGCCATCGTCACCGAGTTTCTTGCGCAGACGCCCAATCTGAACGTCGATGGTGCGATCAAACGGCCCGGCGTCCCGATGGCGAGTGCGTTGCAGCAGATCGTCGCGGCTGAAGAGGTGGCCCGGCTTCTCAACCAGCGCGGTCAGCAGCGCGAACTCACCTGTGGTCAATGCAATTTCGTTCCCATTCCCGTCGGTCAGTTTGCGTCGTTCAACGTCAAGCGTGAAGCTATGAAAACGAAGGGAGTTTGGCGAATCGGCAACAACGGTCGCCGGTTCCAGCTGCACCACCGCCCTTCGGCCCACGCTGCGTACCCGTGCCAGCAATTCACGCAGCTCAAATGGTTTGGTTACGTAGTCATCGGCGCCGATTTCGAGGCCCACCACGCGATCAACCGTGTCACCCCGCCCCGTCACCATGAGCAGCCCCCCCGACCAGTCGGCGCGCAATCGGCGCGCGATGGCGAACCCATCTTCCATGCCGAGATTCACGTCAAGCAACACGACGTCAGGCGTTTCGGCGATCATGATCGCTCGCAGTTCGGCCTCTGAGCTGGCTTCAAACACTTCGATGCCCTGTTTGCCCAGATAGGTCGACAGCAAGTCACGAATTTCTTCCTCGTCATCAACGATCAAGACACGAAGCGGATTGGAACCGCGCGGTGAGTTGGAACCGCGCAGCGGTTGGGAGCCTGTCAATCGAGCACTTCCGGAAGGGCATTGGCAATTGCTCCGTATTATCGTGTTGATGAAGGTCGATGAACCTGACAAGTACCTACCGGGCGCGATTCGACCGGGTCGAACCCTGCTTTGGGACTGTCCACAGCGTGGAGCCTGGTCATTAACTTTTCGCTTAAATAACGGCTGCTTTG
>JBBRVM010000581.1:0-2521 GCA_038246865.1 Burkholderiales bacterium | reverse complement strand
GTGATTAAGCCAGCATCGCCCGCCTGCGTCTCAACGACGTTTCGGAAACCAAGCGCGCGGGCGCTTTCGACGATGCGTGCATGGCTGGCATAGACGGCAATCGTAAACAGAAGTTTCTCGCGCTCGGTTGCGGGAACAAGCGGCACAAGGTTGGCGATCGCATCACTGCTCATGGCGGAGATTGCGTTGACCTTTCCAGCGCGCAGCAACTCGAGTAAACCGGTCGCCGACGTAGCCGGTGCACGTCGGTGATACGCCGTGATCGCATCGACAGTTGCGCCGCGCCTGACCAATTCTTCGCGCAGTAACTCACGCCCGTCGTTACCGCGAAAAATTGCGATGCGCTTGCCTTTCACCGCTAGCGTCTGCAGCGATGGCAGAGCGAGCAAACCTTCGCTATCGAACGAGGATTCCGGCATTTCTACGCGCTCGACACCCAGCCGCGAAAGCTCTTCCGCTGTGCCGGGGCCAGGCGCGAAGACGTGCAACGAAGCGGGCAGTTTGAACGGCGTGGACGACATGGGCACCAACGCCATTTCAGCTGCGCTCGGGCTCACAAACAGGGCGGCGTAATAGTCGCCGATCTTTCCGAGCGCGGCTTTCAGCGGCGCACTGTCGGCGGGTGGTTCGATGATCAACGTTGGGTAAATCAGCGGCGTCGCGCCGAGTGCGGCAACGCGAGTTGCCGTGCGCGAGGCGGGCATGACTGGCCTCGTGATGAGCAGGTTCACCGAGGATAACGGGCCTTTGTTTTCCGCCCTCGTCGCGCCCAAACTGAAGTCCGTGTTCATTTCACAAATTTTTCAGGGCGGCGATGATCTTGTCCGCCCCCTGCACCTTAAGCTTGTCCGCCACGATTTCTCCGAGCGCTTCGGGCGCGTCTGGCGTGCCAAACGCCTCGGCAGTCAGATACACGCTGCCATCCAGATTCGCCACGAACGCACGCAACCGCAGTGGTTTGTCGCCATCCACAAAATCCGCATACGCCGCGAGGGGCAATTCGCAGCTGCCACCGAGCAATCGGCTCACCATGCGCTCGGCAATGCAGGCAATCGCGGTCGGTGCATGATCGAGCTCGGAGACGATTTCGGCGGTGTCTTCATCATCGCTCACGATTTCGATACCGATGGCGGCCTGTCCAGGCGCGGGCAGCGATTCTTCAATCGAAATTCGGTTCGTGATCCGTGACGTAAATCCCAGACGAATCAACCCCGCAACCGCGAGAATGATCCCGTCAAATTCGCCGCTATCAAGCTTGGCAAGCCGCGTGTTCACATTGCCGCGTACCGGCTGAAAATTGAGCCCCGGATACGCCCGCTTGAGCACTGAAGCACGGCGCAAGCTGGACGTCCCGACCACCGCGCCCGCAGGCATCTCGGCGAGCGTCGCAAAACGATTGGACACGAACGCATCGCGCGCATCCTCTCGCTTCAAAATCGCGGCCAGCGCAAAGCCCTTCGGCAACACCATCGGCACGTCTTTCAGCGAATGCACGGCAAGATGCGCGCGTCCTTCCTGCATCGCGACCTCAAGCTCCTTGATAAAGAGGCCCTTGCCGCCCACCTTCGCGAGCGGTTTGTCGAGAATCTGGTCGCCGCGCGTCGTCATGCCCAACAGCTCAACAGTGAGGCCGGGGACTACACTCTCAAGTTCGGCTTTGACGTGATTGGCCTGGGCAAACGCAAGTGGGCTTTCGCGGGTAGCAATGATGAGGGATTCGCTCATGCGTTATGTTTTATTTGGGTTGCGTGGATTAATCTTTTTGATTATCGCACTGGGATTTTCATCCGCGTTCGCGGCGACACCTCCTGCACCCGTTGCCGAACCGCCGAAACAGCTGGAGCCGAGCAGCCGCGAGTGGGAACGCATCCTGCCTGTCGCGCAAAACTTCAAGACCGACGGTAACGCGGCGACTGCGGCGCGCAAACCCATTCTGATTTTTTTCAACCTGATCGGCTGCCACTATTGCCGTGGTGCGCTGCGCGAGGTCATCGTGCCGATGTTCCGAAATGCCGAATGGCGGGCAGCGCTGGAGTTTCGTCAGGTCACCGTTGACGATGGAAAATCGCTGGTCGACTTTGACGGCAAAACTATCGAAAACATCACGTTCGCGGAAAAGCGGAAGGGTATGTTTACCCCGACTGTGATGCTGGTCGACGGCACTGGAAAACTGCTGGGTGAGCCACTGGTTGGCGTCGCCAACTTTGATTTTTACGGCGCTTATGTTGAGGGATTGGCAAAAGCGGCAATTGAAGAAATAAGAGCGCGCAAATGAGTGGTTTTCTCTACCTTTCCTGCATCCTCACCGGCGTGCTCTCCGGAGGCGCTCTCGGCATGGTCGGCGGCGTATTGCTCACCCGCGAGCCGTGGGGCAAGTGGGCAGGTGCCATAGTGGGCGCGATCCTACTCAGCTCGATTCTTTTGCACTTCGGCCGCAAACTACAAAAAATGATGAACGAAAAGTGATCGCCCGATTAGAAAGATGCCTCAGCAAAGTTGCTTTTCGGGAAGGTTGTCATGT
>JBBRVM010000580.1:0-2542 GCA_038246865.1 Burkholderiales bacterium | reverse complement strand
TCAAGGAACTTGATGGTGACGGCGTCAGCCTTTTGCGTGCCTGAGTTGTAGATTGCGACGTTTGACGATGAAATCGCCATTTCTTTCGTCATGAGGCCGCCCACTTCGTTCTTCATGGGGTTTGCCTTCACAGCGCGCTTGACCTGGTTGATGCCTGTAATGAGCATCGAGCCGTCGAACACGCGCACGACTTCGCCGCGCTTGCCTTTGTCGCGACCGGTTGTCACAACAACCGTATCGCCTTTGCGAATTTTTTGCATTTTGTCTCGCCCCGGCTTAAAGAACTTCGGGCGCCAGCGACACGATCTTCATGAACTTTTCAGTGCGCAATTCGCGCGTCACTGGTCCAAAGATGCGGGTGCCGATAGGCTCGAGCTTTGCGTTGAGAATCACGACGGCATTGTTGTCAAACTTGACCAACGAACCATCACTACGACGAATGCCTTTAGCCGTGCGAACAACCACAGCGTTATAAACCTCGCCCTTTTTGACGCGGCCACGTGGCTGGGCATCCTTGATGCTGACTTTAATCACATCACCAATGCCAGCATAGCGTCGCTTCGATCCGCCCAGCACCTTGAAACACATGACGCGACGAGCGCCCGTGTTATCGGCGACGTCGAGCATCGACTGCATTTGAATCATATTTTCTTTCTTTCCAACTTACCTCAAAACCTGATTCATTCTGGTTTCGAGAAGTCTTGGGGCCCCGCCAAGTGTTGATCTTGTTGATCAAACCAAGACGATTGGGCACTGTTTTCAACGCTGCGCAGTGATTGGAGGGGACGAATCGCCTAACTTTCACAACGCTCAGCCAAATATTATGGCATGACGGCAGCAGTTGGTCAAACTATATTTTGATATTTGCAGAACATGCGCCAGGCAGAGCACTCACTGACACTGCTTCTAGCACTCGGGCAGGGACTAAGCGACCAATTTGCGTGGTCCTATCAAAGGGCAAACGTTCCAAAAGCGAAGCAACCGGAATCACCCACTCGATCATGGCTTTAACGTTTGAATGTACGCGGGGACATCGACCGCTGGTCTTGTAAATCCGACGCCCATCGCGTTTTGGGTAATGGCGGTTCCGGTCAGCCCGAGCAGGGAGCGCAAAATCATCAAGCCGTCAGTGAGCGCTTCAACCTTGGTATTCGCGTCCACATCTAGCTGCGGGAGGATGGCCGCTAGATAGTTAGTTAGCGCTGGCTCCGCTGTCCTTGCGGGATTAGAGCCCACTCCCAATGCGCCATTTGCTGTCAGTGCGGCACCTCTAAGGCCAAACAAATAGCGCAGGACTAGCACTCCGTCCGTGGCAGCGTCGTACGCTTGATTGTCGTCAATGTCGAGCACTCTTCCCAATGTGTTGGCGAGCGCAAAAGCAGCTGTTCCGGCACCGGCAATCGTCGCATTCATCGAATAGGCACCGGGGATAGCGTTCGCAGTAAGTGTTGGCGCGATGGCGACTCCTGATGCGTTGGTGGTTGACACGGCAAATCGCGTACTGGTGCCCGGAAACGTCGCGCTCGCGCCATTGCCGCCGGGGTTAACCGTCCAGCTCACTGTCAGTCCTGCAACCGCCGGTGTCGCAGTCACAGACGGTGCGACGACGAAATTCTGATTTCCCGGCGCGGTCTGATTGTTGCCCGCCGACGTCACAATTGTGTTGGGCAGCGCAGATGCGGCCCAGCCAATATCCTGCAGTTGCGAAAAGGTCAGATCAGACGGGGGCGCGACGTTGTGGGTCAGATCGCCATTGATTGACGGCTCCATCAGTTGATTCGGGAAGGCGCTGGTATCCCAATGCGACACGGAGGAACCCGATTGCACCGGATTGGGCGAATACATCAACACCTTCCCAAACGAATCAGCGCCAGAGCGCTGGGTGATATCGAGAAGAAGCGTACCGTTGACGCCGCCCGCAAGCTGGGCCTTGATCGTGTTGCCAACGTCCTGCGTCACCCGCACGGATGGGATCGTGACGGTAGGGTCGGAGCCGCCCAAACCATCGGGCGGGCCCCCCGCCACGTTGTCTACGATAATGACCGCGATCGCGCCCGCCGTCTGCGCGTTAATGACCTTCACGGTGAAGCCGCAGGTGCCTCGATCAATAAGGGCGATCTTGCCACTCACTGCCGCCCCGTTCGTGAGCGCTGTGCAACCGTCGGTTGACGTGCCCACGCCGTCGAGTGCCTGCACGACGTCTCCAGTCAATCCGCCAGCCGTCAGCAATGGCCCGAATGCGGCGACACCCACATCGTAGCTTCCGGCGATCAGGGCTGGCGCACTGATGTTTAACAACGGTTTACCGAGCGAGAGCACGCCAGCCGCATCTGACTGAACCTTCGGTCCATCCCACGCCAGCTTACGTGGATTAATTGCAGACGCCGCGCGCTCGGCGTTAGTCATCTGCAGCCAGCTTTTCCCCGAGCTCAAATCCATCAGAAAACGGTCGTAAATCGCCGGGAAATTAGCGTTTTGTGCGCCGCTCGAAGAACTTGTGAACGTCTGAAATCCCAGCCCGTGCGAGAACTCGTGAAGGAGC
>JBBRVM010000579.1:0-2551 GCA_038246865.1 Burkholderiales bacterium | reverse complement strand
GGGGGACTGTAGTTGCCACGCTATCGTTGTTAGTAAATTGTTGGTGGATGCCACCGCTTTCGAGCCGGTGTTGAGCAGTAAAAAGCAGCCGGTGCCGTAGGTGTTTTTGGCCATGCCGGGCGAATGGCAGGCTTGCCCGAACAGCGCTGCCTGCTGGTCACCCGCGTCGCCCGCAATCGGGACGGAAACGCCATCAACCGTCGCCTCACCAAACGCGCCCGATGAAGGCCGAACCTCAGGCAAAACCGCGCGCGGAATGTCGAGCAGCGCGAGCAGTTCGTCGTCCCATGAATTACTGTGAATGTTGAACAGCAACGTGCGGCTGGCGTTCGACGGGTCGGTCGCGTGAACCTTGCCGCCCGTCAAATTCCAGATCAGCCACGCGTCAATCGTGCCGAACGCGAGCTCTCCATTTTCGGCGCTTTGGCGAGCGCCGGGAACCGTGTCGAGCAACCATTTGAGTTTGGTGCCCGAAAAATAGGCGTCAATCACGAGTCCGGTCTTCTGCTGGATCAATCCGGCCTTGCCCTGCGCCTTGAGTTCATCACACAGCCCTGCGGTGCGTCGATCCTGCCACACGATGGCGTTGGCGATTGGCTTGCCCGTCGTGCGATCCCAGACCACGGTGGTTTCGCGTTGATTGGTGATGCCAATTGCTGCGATTTCGTCGGGCCGTGCGCTTGCTTTGGCGATCGCGCCCAGCATCACTTCATGCTGGGTTTTCCAAATCTCATTGGCATCATGCTCAACCCAGCCGGGCTGCGGAAAATGCTGGCGGAATTCCTTCTGCGCTGAGGCGACTGGTGCGCCAGAGTAGTCATAGAGGATCGCCCTTGAGCTGGTGGTGCCTTGATCCAGGGCCAAAACGTACTTTTTTGCACTCATGTACACGTCCTCCACGGGTATTCGCACCCATTCTGATGCTGCGCTGCACCGCACAACATTTTGCCGGACGGCGCGCTAGAATCGTTCTCCCGACACAGTCTATCGCGTCGCCGGACAAGGCTCATACTGGCTTCAACCCATTCCAGCTTGTGATTGATCGGCGTTGCGCTTCGCCAAAAAACCTCATGCCGTTGTCCCCACCTGCTGCCCGCGAGCGCCTGCATTTACGCCGTGTGAGCTACGAAGGCTTCCGTCGCGACGATGGGCTGTTCGATATTGAGGCGCACATTACGGACCACAAGGATCGCGAATATAAACTCGCGATGGGCACTCGCAGCAAAGACATTCCGGTGCATCAGATGTGGGCGCGGGTGACGATTGATCGCAGCTTTGCCGTGATCAACATCGAAGCCTCGACCGACGACATGCCCTACCCCGGTCAGTGCAATCGAATCACGCCGGAGTACAAAAAATTGATCGGTGCCAATCTGCTCAAAGGCTTTCGCAAGGCCATTGCTGAGCACATGGGCGGCGTGAAGGGCTGCACGCATTTGTCCGAATTACTGGGCTACCTGCCAACCGCTGCGGTGCAGACGTTTGCGGGTATTCGCAGTGAGACCGATTCGCACGACGGCAAGAAGCCGTTTCAGCTGGATTCCTGTCATGCGCTGGCGACCACCAGCGAAACCGTCCGCGTGTATTACCCGAAGTGGTACGTTGGCGAGGTAGCCGAAGCTACGTCTTAGAAATTACATGTAGGAGCGGCTTTCCGCGACCCGCGCGTAATGGATGCCGCGAAGGTCGCGGCAAGCCGCTCCTACAAAGTTAAAAATCAGTCACTTAAATACAAGAAGGGGTTAGCGTGAAAATTCACGAGTACCAAGGAAAACAGATTCTTCGCGAATTCGGCGTTCCCGTGCCACGCGGCATTCCAGCATTCTCCGTTGAAGAAGCGGTGAAAGCTGCGCAGGAACTCGGTGGCCCGGTGTGGGTCGTCAAGGCGCAGATTCATGCAGGTGGTCGCGGCAAAGGCGGCGGCGTCAAGGTTGCAAAATCGCTGGAGCAGGTGCGCGAATACGCCACCGCCATCCTCGGCATGCAGCTCATCACGCATCAAACCAGCGCGGCGGGCCAGAAGGTACGACGCCTGTTCATCGAAGACGGTGCGGACATCAAAAAGGAACTCTACGTTTCCATGGTGCTCGACCGTGGCACGCAGCGCATTGCGCTGCTCGCCTCCGCTGAAGGCGGCATGGATATCGAGGAAGTTGCACACAAGAACCCCGACGCGATCAAGAAAGTGTTCATCGATCCGGGCATGGGCCTGACCGACGCACAGTGCGATGAACTCTCCGGCGCCATTGGCATTCCACCCGCTTCGTTCGCCGAAGCGCGCAAATGCCTGCAAGGTCTGTATCACGTCTACGTCGACAAGGACGCCTCTCTCGCCGAGATCAACCCGCTGGTCGTCACTGGCAACGGCAGCGTGATCGCGCTTGACGCCAAATTCAACTTCGACAGCAACGGGCTCTTCCGTCATCCTGACATCGTCGCGATGCGCGATCTGGATGAAGAAGATCCTGCCGAAATCGAGGCCAGCAAGTTTGATCTCGCCTACATCTCGCTCGACGGCGACATCGGTTGCCTGGTCAACGGCGCGGGCCTC